>NZ_JBHVKW010000085.1:0-38862 GCF_042797905.1 Amycolatopsis sp. NPDC057786 | reverse complement strand
CCCCCTTCACTGCGCTAGACGCAGTGAAGGGGGCCTTCACGTACTTGTGCGGGTGCGACCCGGGCTCGTGGCTTTCGCAACCTCCAACGGCGACCTACTTCGAGGCGTCGACCAGCTCTCGCTCGTCAGGCGCGTCCAGCTGCTTCGCGAGCTTCTCGCCTTCGACGTCCACATCGGGCAGCACGCGGTCCAGCCACTTCGGCAGCCACCAGGCACCGCGTCCGAGCAGGGACATCAGCGCCGGCACGATGGTCATCCGGATCACGAAGGCGTCCACCAGCACCCCGAAGGCCAGCGCGAACCCGATCGACTGGATCAGCGACGATTCAGCGAGGACGAACCCGGCGAACACGCTGATCATGATCAGGGCGGCGGCGACCACGACGCGGGAGCCGTGCCGGAAACCGGTGACCATCGCCTGCTGCGGGTCGGCACCGTGGACGTATTCCTCCCGCATCCGCGTCACCAGGAACACCTGGTAGTCCATCGCGAGCCCGAACAGCACGCCGATCAGCAGGATCGGCAGCATGCTCATGATCGGCCCGGTCGTCTTCACGCCGAGCAGGTCGGTGAGCCAGCCCCACTGGAACACCGCCACCACGGCGCCGAACGTCGCGACCACGGAGCCGAGGAAGCCCAGCGTCGCCTTCAGCGGCACGACGATCGACCGGAACACCAGCATCAGCAACAGGAACGCGAGCCCGACGATCAGCGCGAGATAGGGCAGCATCGCGTCGGCGAGTTTCTCCGAGACGTCGATGTTGGCCGCGGTCTGGCCGGTCACCGCCAGTGACGCGCCGGTGGCCGTGCCGAGGCCCGCGTTCAGGCCGCGGATGTCGCTGACCAGGTCTTCGGTCGCGGTGCTGCTCGGGCCGCTCTTCGGGATGACGGTCAGCAGCGCCAGGTCACCGGCCCGGTTGGTCTTCGGCGGCGTGACGATCGGGCGTTCGGGGAGGCCGCCGATGCCCGCGGCCGCCTGCTGGAGCGCGGCTTGGCGGTCGGTGCTGCCGCTCAGGTCGACGACGATCACCAGTGGCCCGTTCGCGCCCTCGCCGAAGCTGCGCGCGACGGTGTCGTAGGCCTTGCGCTGGGTGCTGTCCGGCGCGGCGGTGCTGTCGTTCGGCAGGCCGAGCTGCATGCTCGCGGCCGGGATGGCGACGATCGCGAGACCGGCGATCGCGGCGATCAGCACCGGGATCCGGCGGCGGGCAACGAACCGCGCCCAGCGCTCGCCGTGGGTGGTGGCGCTTTCCTTGCGGCGCAAGCGGATCTTGCCGCCCGCCAGTTTGCCGCCCGCGAAACCGAGCACGGCTGGCAGCAGGGTGAGCGCGATGACGACCGCGATGGCGACGGTGATCGCCGCGGCGACGCCCATCTCGCCGAGGAACGGGATGCCGACGACGGTCAGGCCCGCCAGCGCGATGATCACAGTCAGCCCGGCGAACACCACCGCGGAGCCCGCCGTGCCGGTGGCGCGTCCGGCGGCTTCCTCCGGATCTCGCCCGATCGAGAGTTCGTGCCGGTAGCGGGAAACGATGAAGAGCGCGTAGTCGATGCCGACGGCGAGACCGATCATCAGCGCGAGCACCGGCGTGTTCGTGTTCAGTTCGAGGAAGCCGGACGCCGTGGTGATCCCCGCCATGCCGATGCCGACGCCGATGAGCGCGGTCAGCAGCGGGATCCCGGCCGCGAGCAGCGAACCGAAGGTGATGATCAGGACGACGGCGGCGACCGCGACACCGAGGCCCTCGGTGGCGTTCGTGGCGGGCATCGCCTGGACGGCGTCACCGCCGAAGTCCACGGTGTACCCGGCGGCCTTGGCGGAATCCGCAGCGGCCATCAGGCCGTCGCGGTCGGCGTCGGTGAGCTCGAAGCCCTGGACGCGGTAGCTGACCTGCGCCAGCGCCACGTGCTTGTCGGGCGAGATCGCCTGCGCCTGCAGCGGGTCCACCACGCCGGCGACCTTCGGCGCGTCCTTGAGTCCGGTGACGAGGCGGGCGATCGCCGCCTGCCCGTTGGCGTCGGTGATGTCGCCGGGCGTCGAGATGACGACGCGCGCCGTCGCGCCACCGGCGGCGGCTTCCGGGAACCGGTCGGCGAGCTGGTCGATCGCCTTCTGCGATTCGGTGCCGGGGATGGTCACCGAGTTCGACAGCTGGCCGGACAGGGTCAGCGCGCCCGCGCCGAGGGCCACCAGGACGGCGGCCCACACCGCCGTCACCAGTGCCCGGCGCCGGAACGAGAACCGGCCCAGGCGGTACAGGAAGCTGGCCACGAAAGTCTCCCGTTCACTCGTTCAGGTTCATTTCAAGCTAGCCGATCGGCTAGGGCCGTACAAGCCGATCGGCAAGTGTGTGACTAGCCGCACGGCTAGTACTCGTTTGGCCAGGCGGCCACGCTTGACGTAATCTCCGACGGCTGAACGAGGAGGGAACATGGACGTCGTCCACGTGGAGGACACCCGCACGCGACTGCTGGGCACGGCGTTGCGGCTGTTCACCGAACACGGCGTGGAAGGCACCTCGCTGCAGATGATCGCGGACGCCCTCGGCGTCACCAAGGCCGCCGTCTACTACCACTTCAAGACGAAGGCGGAGATCACCGAATCCGTCGCCGAACCCGTGCTGCGGGAGCTCGAAGGCATCGTCGACGACGCCCGCGTCCAGCGCACCCGTGGCGCGCAGATCGACCACCTGCTCGACGGTTTCGTCGATCTCGTCGTGCGGCACCGCGCGCTGGTCGCCCTGTTCTCCAGCGACCCCGGTATCGCCCGCGCGATCGAAAAATCCGTCCACCGCTCGGAAAGCTTCAAGAACCGGCTGCTGGAGATCCTGGCCGGCCCGGAGCCGGACGCGCTGGGGATGGTCACCGCGCAGGTGCTCCTTGCCGGTATCGCCCTCGCCGGCGGCTCGCCCGAGGTCGCTTCGCTCGACGACGAGACGCTGCGCGAAACGCTCCTCAGCGTCGGCCGCAAGCTCTACAACCGCCCGCGCCGCCGTTCGTGACCGATGTGTTCAAGACAGGCGCCGCGATCCGCGCGACCCTGTCGGCATGAACATCGATCTGAACGCGGCGGCCACGTTCATGGCCACCCAGGCCCGGCTGCTCGACAGGCGTCGCTTCGACGTCCTCTTTCGTGACGGTGATCCGGCGGCGGCGCTCGCGGCGCTGGAGGCGTACCGCAATTCCGACGGCGGCTACGGTCACGGGCTCGAACCCGACTGCCGCTCGGTGACCAGCCAACCCGCCGGCGCGCTGCACGCCTTCGAGGTCTTCGCCGACGTCGGCAAGTCGACAAGTCCGCGTGCGGCCGAACTCTGCGACTGGCTCGCCTCGATCTCCTTGCCCGACGGCGGGATCCCGTTCGCACTGCCGATGCCGGATCCCGAGGGCAGCGCGCCGTTCTGGGCCGGCGCGGATCCGGGGGTCTCGTCGCTGCAGATCACCGCGATCGTCGCGGTGACCGCGCATCGCGTCGCGGCGCACGATCCCGCGGTCGCCGCGCACCCCTGGCTCGCGAAGGCGACGCGCTACTGCCTCGACGAGATCGAAAAGCTCGACGAGGCACCGCACGCGCTCGTGCTCGCCTTCGCGATGAAGCTGGTGGACACGCTCGGCGACACGCGCCTGGTCGAGAAGCTCGGCCGGTTCGTCCCGGACGACGGCGTGGTCGCCGTCGGCGGCGGGATCGAGGGCGAGGCCATGCGCCCGCTCGACTTCGCGCCGGAACCCGGTGGCCCGGCACGAAAGCTCTTCCGGCCGGAGGTCGTCGAAGCGGATCTGCGGCGGGTGGCAGGCGGGCAGCACGACGACGGCGGCTGGCGGGTCGACTACGCGAGCTATTCGCCCGCCGCCGCGCTGGAGTGGAACGGGATGTTCACCGTGGGCATGCTCGGGCTCCTGCGGGCCAATGGCCTGGTCTAGGGGAGACGGCGCAGGAATTCCGGCGGAACGACGGCGGTGAGCCAGACTCCGTTCGCGCTCACCTGGAATTCGTGTCCGGCGGCGGACATCTCCCTGGCGTCCACGGCGAGCAGCACCGGGACGCCGCGCCGCGCCCCGACGGCCCGCGCGGTGTCCACGGTCGCCGAGAGATGCACGGCGTGCCGTTTCATCGGCCGGAGCCCCTCGCGCAGGATCGCGTCGAGGAACCGGGAGACCGTGCCGTGGTAGAGCACGTCCGGCGGGATCGCGGCGGGCAGCGCGAGGTCGACGTCGACACTGTGGCCCTGGCTGGCGCGGATCCGCAGCCCGGCCTCGTCGAAGGCGAAGCGCCGCTTGTCGTTGCCGTCGACCACTTCGTCGAGTTCGGTGCGGGTGAGCGGCAAACCGTTGCGCCGCAAGGCCGCCAGAAGCGTGTCGACGTCGACCCAGCCGTCAGGGGTGAGGGTGATCCCGATGTCGCCGGGTGCGTGCCGCAGGTGCCGGGAGAGTCGTTTCGAGACCCGGATGAGGTTCTTCTTGTCCATTTCGAGTCACAGTGACGCACATCCGGCCCCGGCGTGGCAACGGAATTCAGATGCCGCCCTCGGAAGCCGGGCGCAGTTTCCCGGCGCCGGGGCCGAACCGGGACATCTGGTCGTCGGCGTTGTAGAGCCCGCAGCTGCGCAGGGAGAGGCAACCGCAGCCGACGCATCCGGTCAGCCTGTCGCGCAGGCGCTGCAACGCGTCGATCCGCGCGTCGAGCTCGTCCTGCCAGCCCCGCGAAAGGCGGGCCCAGTCGGCCTTGGTGGGCGCGTGGTCCTTGGGCAGGGTCTCCAGTGCCGAGCTGATGTCGTCCAGGCTGAGCCCGACCCGCTGCGCGGCGCGGATGAAGGCGATCCGGCGCAGCACCGAACGCGAGTAGCGGCGCTGATTGCCCGCCGAGCGCTCGGAGCTGATCAGTCCTTTGTCCTCGTAGAAACGCAAAGCCGTATGGGGCACGCCGCTGCGGTCGGCGACCTGCCCGATGCTCAGGTGTTCAGCCAGTCTCGTCACGTCGCCAGGTTAGCCTTGACTTCGACCTAAGTCGAGGTTGCAACCTCGGTTCATGACCACCGACACCAAGACCGGCTACGAGGATCTGCCGAGGCTGATCTCGTTGATGACCGGGGACGAGAAACACCAGGCCGCCGCGGAGTCCACTGTGGACGTGCTGTGGGTGCTCTACGACCGTGTGCTCGACATCACCCCGGAGAACGTCCGCGATCCGGGCCGCGACCGTTTCCTGCTGTCGAAGGGCCACGGCCCGATGGCCTACTACGCGGTGCTGGCGAAGAAGGGTTTCCTCCACGAGGAAGAACTCGCCGACTGGACGTCGGCCGAGTCCCGGCTCGGTCATCATCCCGACCGGGCGAGGCTTCCCGGGGCCGAAATCTCCAGCGGTTCGCTCGGGCACGGGCTTCCGTTGGCCATCGGCACCGTGTTCGGCCTGCGCGCCAAGGGATTCCGTGACGCCAAGGTCGTCACCCTCCTCGGCGACGCGGAACTCGACGAGGGTTCCAACCAAGAGGCCATCGCGGTCGCCGGCCGGATCGGCATGCCGCAGCTGACCGCCGTCGTCATCGACAACTCCTCGGCGACGCACGGCTGGCCCGGCGGGATCGCACGCCGGTTCGAGGTCGAAGGCTGGACGACCCGCACCGTCGACGGCCGCGATCACGACGCGCTCCACGAAGCCTTCACCGCCCCTCATCCGGACCGGCCGCTCGCCGTGGTCGCGACCGTCGAGCGAAAGGCCTGAACCCGTGAACATGCGTGAAACGTTTCTCGAAGCCGCCGCCGAAGCGCTCGACGCCGACCCGAACGTCGCCGTCGTGCTCGCCGACATCTCCGCGGCGCAACTCGCCTTCGCCGCGCGGAAACATCCAGACCGCGTGCTCAACGTCGGCATCCGCGAACAACTGATGATGAGCACCGCGGGCGGTCTCGCGCTGGCCGGGATGCGCCCGATCGTCCACACCTTCTCGTCGTTCCTCGTGGAGCGGGCGTTCGAGCAGGTCAAACTCGACCTCGGGCACCAGGACGTCGGGGCCGTGCTGGTGTCCTCGGGCGCGTCCTACGACATGCCGACCGCCGGGCGGACCCACCAGGCGCCAGGGGACGTCGCCCTCATCGACACGCTGCCGGGTTGGACCGTGCACGTGCCGGGGCATCCCGAAGAGGCACGGCGGCTGCTGCTCGAATCCATCCCTGGCGACGGGCGCGTCTATCTCCGGCTTTCCGCGCAGGAGAACGCGAAAGCGCATCTGGGCGCGGGCCTGCAAACGCTGCGCGAAGGCGGGCGAGGGGTGGTGGTGGCCGTCGGACCGATGCTCGACCGGACGCTGGACGCGACCGCCGATCTCGACGTGACCGTGCTCTACACCTCGACGATCCGGCCGTTCGACGCCGCCGGGCTGCGCGCGGCCGTCGAAGCCGCCGGGACCGCCGACGTCGTGCTGATCGAGCCGTACCTCGCGGGAACGTCGGCGCACGCGGTGACGGACGCCTTGTCCGAAACGCCGCACCGGCTGCTCTCCCTCGGCGTCCGGCGTGACGCGGAAGTACGCATCTACGGCGAAATGGCCGACCACGACCTCGCGCACGGCCTCGACGCCGGTTCGATCGCCTTGTCGGTCAAGGAATTCCTCAGCTAGCGTGCTGCGCCGGAAATTCGTGCGCCTTATTCGGTGGATCCGGGTTTCTGCTGGGCGTGCGGCCGGAAGCGGCTTGTACTGGTTGTACCTGCGCTTTCGGCCGTGCGTCCAGCGGGAAGCCGGGCCGCCGAGAAGGCCTACGAATTTCCGGCGCAGGACGCTAGCGTCACCAGGATGACGAAGATCCGCCCGCTCGCGCTCGGGGTCATCCGCCGCGGCGAAGACCTTCTCGTGTTCGAAGGCCGCGACCACGCCAAAGGCGAGACCTACCATCGCCCGCTCGGCGGCGGTATCGAGTTCGGGGAGACCGCCGCCGAGGCGCTGCACCGCGAATTCCGGGAGGAACTCGCGGCGGAGCTGACCTCGGTCGAGCAGATCGCCGTTCTGGAGAACGTGTACACCTACGAAGGCAGGCCGGGGCACGAGATCGTGTTCCTGTTCACCGCGGATCTGACGGACAAGGCGTTCTACGAGCGCGACGAAGTCGGTGTGGTGCTCGACGACGGCGCGCGCGTGCACTGGCTGCCGATGGCCGACGTGGCGAGCGGCAAGGCGATCCTGTACCCGGACGGACTCGCGGACCTCCTTTCAGCGCAGGGTTGACCGCGCGGTCGGCGTCAGTTCCCGTTGCTGCCAAGGGCGTTCGAGTTTGCCCGCGAGTCCGGCACCCGTCCGGTCCAGTAGCTCGCGGTGTTCTTCCGTGAACTTCGTGAACCAGACGAACACCGACTCGTTCTCCCGTACGGGAAGACGGGGGAAGGTGTTCTCCGCGGGCTCCGTTTCGAAGTGGCCGAACGTGTCCACGCCGGATTCCCGCAGGGCGGGCGCCACGTTGTCCGCGAAGTACCGGGAGAACTCCTCGACCGGGACGGCCGGATGGCACACCGTCACCAGCAGCCGGGAATCCCCGGCGCCGCCAGGAGCGGGGAACCCCGGCCCGGACGGTCGCAGCAACAGGACGTCCGAGGCGTCGATCATCGTCTCGTTCGCCGCCGGGCCGTGCTCTCGCCACACGGGCCCGTGGTAGAACGATTCGAGCGCGGCCCGCCTGGTCTCCATGTCCCGGAAACCGCGCAGCCACACGAACTTGTCCGGCTCCGCGGGCTCGCGGAAGAGGCCGAACAGGCGCATGCCACAGGCCTCCTGGCTCTCCACGAACTCGCGCTCGAAGAGCTCGATCAGCTCGTCGCGGCGGCCGGGGTGCAGCGTGTACCGGCGCAGCTCGACGACGGACTGGAACTCGGGGGAAACGGTCATGCGCGGACCATAGAGGCCCGCACCGACAGTTTCCGGCGGCTCAGCGGAAGGCGGCCAGACCGGTGACCGACTGGCCGAGCGAGAGCGCGTGCATCTCTTCGGTGCCCTCGTAGGTCAGCACGGTTTCCAGGTTCGACATATGCCGCATCACCGGGTACTCCAGCGAGATCCCGTTGGCGCCGAGCATGGCGCGCGCGGTCCTGGCGACCTCCAGCGCGGAGCGGACGTTGGCGAGCTTGCCGAAGCTGACGTGGTTGTGGTGCAGCGTCCCGGCGTCCTTGAGCCGCCCGATCCGCAGCGCGACCAGACCGGCGCGGTTGACCTCGACGACGAGATCGGCGAGCTTGCGCTGGGTGAGCTGGAATCCGGCAAGCGGTTTGCCGAACTGTTCCCGGCTCAGCGTGTACTCCAGCGCGGATTCGTAGCACGAGCGGGCGGCGCCGACGACGCCGAACAGGATCCCGTAGCGTGCCTCGTTCAGGCAGGACAGCGGTCCGCGCAGGCCCCTGACCTCGGGGAAAGCCGCGGAATCGGGCAGGCGGACGCCGTCGAGCACGAGTTCCGCGGTCAGCGAGGCCCGGAGCGACAGCTTGTGCTTGACCTCGTTCGCGGTGAAGCCCGGCGTGTTCGTGGGGACGACGAAACCGCGCACGCCTTCGTCGGTCTGCGCCCAGACGACCGCGACGTCGGCCACGGTTCCGTTGGTGATCCACATCTTCGTGCCACTCAGCACCCAGTCCGAACCGTCGCGCACCGCGCGGGTCCGCATGCTGCCGGGGTCGCTGCCGGCGTCCGGTTCGGTCAGGCCGAAGCAGCCGAGCGCCTCACCGGCGGCCATCCGGGGCAGCCACTCCTGCCGGTGCTCCTCGGTGCCCCATTTGTGGATCGCGTACATCGCCAGCGAACCCTGCACCGAGACGAAGCTGCGCAACCCGGAGTCGACGGCCTCCAGCTCACGGCAGGCGATGCCGTAGGCGACGGCGCTGGTCCCGGCGCAGCCGTAACCCTCCAGGTGCATGCCGAGCAGTCCGAGCTGCCCGAACCCCTTGGCGAGCTCGGCGGCGGGCAGCGCGCCCGTCTCGTACCAGTCGGCGACGTTCGGCAGGAGCTGGTCCTGCGCGTAGGAGCGCACGGCGTCACGCATGGCCCGGTCCTCGGCGGTGAGCTCGGCGTCGAGATCGAGGAAGTCGCGCGGATCCGGGCTGCTGCTCATGCGGTCACTCCTGGTCGGCTCGGTGGGGCACCTTCCTATGAAGAAAACCACACACGCGACCGGAGTCGAGTGTCAGCGATCCCGCCATCCGGTGGTCTTCGTCACCTGAACCGATGCCGTGGCCTTCCGGGCGGGGGCGGAGCGCCGCTTCTGCGCCGGGATCAGCAGCTCCGCGAAGGTAGGGAAAGGCACGCTGTCGATGTCTTCTCGCCAGGCGCTGAGCAGGCGGGTCAGTTCGTCGGCGTCCTGCATCGTTCCTCCAAAAGTGCAGGGCGGTCCTGCGCCGGCCTTTCACTTGGAGGCGTTATTACCCAGAAGAGTGAACGTCGAAACAGGAAATCCGGAGAAAGACCGGTCCGCTAACCTGGGACGCGTGGCTACTCCTCGCGTGGTGATCCTGGACTACGGGTCCGGCAACCTCCGGTCCGCCGAACGTGCTGTCCAGCGCGCCGGCGCCGACGTCGAGGTCACCGCCGACCCGCATGCCGCGCTCGAGGCCGACGGCCTGGTCGTCCCCGGTGTCGGCGCCTTCTCCGCCTGCATGGAGGGGCTGCGGTCGGTGTCGGGGGAGAAGATCATCGGCAAGCGCCTCGCCGGCGGCCGTCCGGTGCTGGGCATCTGCGTCGGCATGCAGATCCTGTTCGAACGCGGTGTCGAACACGGCGTGGAGGCCGAGGGCGCCGGTGAGTGGCCGGGCACGGTCGACAAGCTGGAGGCGGACGTCCTGCCCCACATGGGCTGGAACACCGTCCGAGCCCCGGAGGACTCTCAGCTGTTCGCCGGTCTGGACGCGGATACGCGGTTCTACTTCGTGCACTCCTACGCCGCGCGGACCTGGGAACTGGACTCCGGCCTCGCCGGGCAGCAGCCCAAGGTGACCTGGGCGAACCACGGCCAGGACTTCGTCGCCGCCGTCGAGAACGGGCCGCTCTGGGCGACCCAGTTCCACCCCGAGAAGTCCGGGGACGCCGGGGCGCACCTGCTGCGCAACTGGCTGAAGAGCCTGTCTTAGAGTGGGCGCGTGACTTTCACGCTCCTTCCCGCCGTTGATGTGGCCGATGGCCAGGCCGTGCGACTCGTCCAGGGCGAGGCCGGCACCGAAACCTCCTATGGCAGCCCGCTGGAGGCGGCGCTCGCCTGGCAGCGCGACGGGGCGGAGTGGATCCATCTGGTGGACCTCGACGCCGCGTTCGGCAAGGGGTCCAACCGCGAACTGCTCGCCGACGTCGTGGCCAAGCTCGACGTCCAGGTGGAGCTGTCCGGTGGCATCCGCGACGACGCCTCGCTGGAGGCCGCGCTGGCCACCGGCGCCCGCCGCGTCAACCTCGGTACCGCGGCGCTGGAGGACCCGGAGTGGACCGCGAAGGTCGTCTCGTCCTACGGCGACCGCGTCGCCATCGGGCTGGACGTGCGGATCACCGAGGCCGGGCACCGGCTGTCCGCCCGCGGCTGGACGCAGGACGGCGGTGACCTCTGGGAGGTCCTCGACCGGCTCGACCGCGACGGCGCGCAGCGCTACGTCGTCACCGACGTGAGCAAGGACGGCACCCTCCAGGGGCCGAACATCGACCTGCTCCGCGAGGTCGCCGCCCGCACCGACGCGCCGGTCATCGCCTCCGGCGGTGTGTCCAGTGTGGACGATCTTCGCGCGCTGGCCGCGCTGGCCCGCGACGGTGTCGAAGGCTCCATCGTCGGCAAGGCGCTCTACGCCGGCGCGTTCACCCTGCCCGAGGCGCTCGCGGCCGTCGCGGAGTTCTGAGCTTTACCTCCCGGGTAATCGACGCCACGCGCCTGCTCGGTCAGGATTCCTTCCAGGACAACGAAACCCTGGAGGGACACCATGACCGCCTACGGACTCGCCCACCTTCGCCCCGCCGCTGTGCTGGCCGAAGAGGTCTTCGAGTACATGGAACGGATCCAGGCCACGCTCGATCCCTTCGGCGGCAGGTTCCTCGTGCACGGGGCCGGGGTCCACGTCGTCGAGGGGGAGTGGCCGGGGGCGCTCGTGCTCATCGAGTTCCCGAGCCTCGACGCCGCGCGGGAGTGGTACGACTCGCCCGCGTACCGGGAGATCCTGCCGCTGCGGGCCGACCACATCCCCGGCGATCTGATCCTGGTGGAGGGATGCGGGCCGGACCACGACTCGGCGGCGCTGGCGGCTTCGCTGCGGGCGTCGCAGGCCGCCTGATCTACTCCGCCAGCTTGATCGCGATGCCCACGGTCCGGTCCTTCGGCCCCCGCAGCCTGCTGAAGAACATCGTGACCCGCCCGGTGATCCCGTACTTCCGCGCGATCACCTTGCGCACGCGTTCGGTCTCGTCGAGGTCCAGCAGTCGCGCCTCGCCCGCGACGACGTCGCCATGGGTCTTGGCGCCGCGGAAGTCGCACGCTTGGACCTCGACGCGGCCGCTGTTGCGGATGCGCTTGACCTTGCCGGCCTTCCGCTCGGACCAGATCACCAGTTCGCCGCCGTCGCCCGCCGCCCAGACCGGGGTCGGTACCGGGGTGCCGTTCTTGCGGAAGGTGGTCAGGACGACGTACTTCTCGGCGGCGATCCGCTCGAACTCCGATCCCATGGGGAAAGTCTAGGGCGTCCGGCGACGCAAGGTCGCCGCGCCGAGCACCAGCGCGGCCAGGGCGCACGCCCCGACGACGAGCAGGTTCCGGATGAGGGTCGCGTCCACGGTGCCCGAGGTGGTGACCCGGGTGAGCGCTTCGACCGCGTACGAAAGCGGCATCACGTTCGAAAGCCAGTTCAGGAGCCAGCCCATTTCGCCGCGCGGGACGAACAGCCCGCACAGCAGGATCTGCGGCAGCACGAACAGCGGCATGAACTGCACCGCCTGGAATTCCGTCCGCGCGAACGCGCTCACGAACAGGCCGAGCGCCATCCCGAGGAGGGCGTCGAGAACGGCGATGAGCAGCAGCATCCCGATCGAGCCCGCGATGTCGAGGCCGAGCCAGGCGAGCGAGACCCCGGCGGCGACGCCGACCTGCACGATCGCGATCGAACCGAACGCGATCGCGTAGCCGAAGAGCAGGTCCATCCGGCCGATCGGCAGGGTCATCAGCCGTTCCAGCGTCGCCGTGGTGCGCTCGCGGAGCGTGGTGATCGAGGTGATCAGGAACATGATCAGAAAGGGGAAGACGCCGAGCAGCGCCGGGGCGACCCGGCTGAACACCGCTTCGGAGTTGAAGACGAAGCGCAGCAGCACCATCAGCAGTGACGGGACGACGATCAGCATCGCGACGGTGCGCGGATCGTGCCGCAGCTGAAAGAGGATGCGGCGGGCCGTGGCGAGCGTCAGCGTGGGGTTCACGAGGTCGTCTCCGTCTCCCGGACGAGCCGCAGGAACGCCTGCTCCAGATCGGTCGTGCCGGTACGTTCGCGCAGCCCGGCCGGGGTGTCGTCGGCGAGGATGCGGCCTTCGCGCATGAGCAGCAGGCGGTCGCATCGCGCGGCCTCGTCCATGACGTGGCTGGACACGAGCAGCGTCGCCCCGGCCTCGGCGAGGCGGCGGAACAGCGCCCAGAGTTCGTCGCGGAGTACGGGATCGAGGCCGACCGTCGGTTCGTCGAGGACGAGCAGTTCGGGCTTCCCGAGCAGCGCGACGGCGAGGTTGGCGCGGTTGTGCTGGCCGCCCGACAGGGAGCCGACCAGCTTGCCCGCGTGGTCGGTCAGCCCGACTTCGGCGATCACCCTGTCCACATCGGACATCGGCGCGCGAAGGACGGAAGCGAAGTAGCGCAAGGCTTCCGTGATGGTGAGGTCGGCGTAGATGGCCGGGTTCTGGGTGGCGTAGCCGATCAGCCGACGCAGCGGCGGGCTGCCCGCGGGATGGCCGAGCACGGTGACCTCGCCCGCGGCGACGATCTGCACGCCGACGATCGCGCGCATCAGCGTCGTCTTGCCGCAGCCGCTCGGCCCGAGCAGGCCGGTGACGCGGCCGCGCGGCGTCCGGAACGCGATGTCCTTGACGACCTCGCGACCGCCGCGGACGACCCTCAGTCCCGTCACGGAGATCGCTGAATTAGCCATGCGTTTAATTCTGCGCTCGTTGAGAAGCGCGAGTCAAGGGGTCGCGGGTTTCAGGACAGCCGGACGGCGATGCCCGGATAGTCGCGGACCAGCAGGTGCCGGTCGTAACGCAGCACGCACGAGAAATCGAAGACCGGTGCCGCATAGGCGAAATCGCGCTCACCGATCCGCTCGTAGCGCTGCTCGAGCCGCTCGACGGCGAGGTCACCCGCCCGGACGTACACGGCGGGCGCCTCGGCGGCGGCGCCCGGCGCCAGACCGAGCCGGTGCACCGGCAGCGTGTTCGTCATCGACGACGACTCGAGATCCACGTCGAAACAGCCGTCGAGGCGCGGATCCGCGACCCCGTCCACTCGCCAGCGTCCGTCGCCGCCGGATTCGAGGACCGTGCGCCGGGCCCCGCTCGCCGACCGGCCGGAGAGCTCCGCCGACCTCGTATGCCAGGTGGCGTCGACGGTGATCGCGTACTCGACGAACCAGGATTCGCCGTCCTCGACCGCCGTCGTGGCACCGCTGATCCGCCAGCCGCCTTCGTGTTCTTCGAAGAACGCGACCTCGACGCCGGTCCTCGCGTCCCGATGCAGCCAGCTCGCCGTCGCGGGAAGGTTCACGGGACCAGGACGAGCTTGCCCCGGACGTGGCCCCGTTCGCTCTCGTCCTGGGCCGCGGCCGCCTCGTCGAGCGGGTACACCCGGGCGATCGGCAGGTCGAGCTTGCCTTCGGCGGCGAGCGCGGCACCTTCGGCCAGCGAGCCGGGGACCTGCTCGGCGGGGGATCCCGACGTGAACCGGACGCCGTGGTCGGCCGCGTCCGGCGCGGCGATGGTGATGACCCGCTTCGGGCCGCCGGTCAGCTCGACGAGGGTGGCGAGCGAGCCGCGTCCGGAGGCGTCGAAGGACGCGTCGATGCCCTGCGGCGCGACGTCGCGTACGCGCTCGGCGAGCCCTTCGCCGTACTGCACCGGGACGGCACCCAACGAGCGCAGGTAATCGTGGTTCGCTTCACTCGCGGTGCCCACGACGGTGAGTCCGCGTGCGACGGCGAGCTGGACGGCGATGGTGCCGACGCCGCCCGCCGCGCCGTCGATGAGCAGCGTCTCGCCCTTCTGCAGATCCAGGAGGTGGAGCGCGCGATAGGCGGTGTTGACGACCGCCGGCAGCGCCGCGGCCAGCTCCCAGGACAGTGCCTCGGGCTTGCGGACCAGCTTCGCGGGATCCGCGAGGACGTACTCCGCGTACCCGCCGATGCCGGACCCCAGGACTTCGTCACCGGCGGCGAACTCGGAAACCCCCTCGCCGACCGCGTCGATCACGCCCGTGATGTCCCCACCGGGGACGGCGGGGAACTTCGCGGGGTACACCTCCGCCATCAGACCGGACCGGATCTTCCAGTCGATCGGGTTCACGCCCGCGGCCCGGACGGCGACCCTGACCTGGCCGGGCCCCGGCGCGGGAAGCTCACGTTCGAGGACGCGCAGGACCCCGGAGTCGCCGTACTCGGTGAACGCGATGGAGCGGTAGGTGTCCGTCATGTCGTCGACAACCGCCGCCCGCCCGTCACTATTCCGGCGGTTTCCCGAACCAGCTGTAGTCGCCGGGGAGGATCTGCAGGCCCTCGGCGATGTCGGTCAGCGTCGCCCGGTCCCGTTCACCCGACACGGTGAGCCAGCGCCCGCCTTCGACCTGGACGGCGACCGTTTCGTCCAGCTTCCCGAGCCGCCCGTTCCGCGCGGGGAGGGCGAAACCGTCGAGGCCCCGGATCTTGAGCGGCACGGGCGCGGCGTCGCCGTCGTCCGGCCGTTCGCCGCCGAGCCTCGCCGTGACGACCGCCGGAGCGGTGGGCTGCCCGGCACGGGTGGCTTCGAGCTCGGTCCGGCCGCCGCCGACCGCCATGGGCAGGTTCACCGCGGACAGCGCCAGATCGGCGGGCAACCGGCCGAACCGCAGTTCGCCCGACACCCGGGCGCGGCCGTCCCTGACCATCTCGTCCGCGATCCGCTGACCCACGCCGCGCGCGTCCCGCACGCCGTACAGGGTCAGGTTCAGCACGTACGCGTCGTCGGGCGACCAGGTCAGCATCGTCGCGTCGCCGTCGACCTCCGAGACCATGCCGACCCGGCCGTGCACGATGATCTGGTTCGGAGCGGGGGCGATCGTCCACGGCCCGCGCCGCTCGTCCAGCGGAGTGGTGGTCAGCTTGACCTGGCCCGCCTCACCGCCGTTCCACATCCTGGTCTGAGGCGCGGGATAGGGCTTCGCGGAGCGGCTCATCTCCGTGAAGCCGTCGGGCAGCCAGCCCGGTTTGTACGGCAGCACCGACCAGTCCGCGTCGCGCGGCGAGGCGGGCGTGACCGCGGTGTAGGCCCGCAGGCCCAATGGCACGCCGAGCGCGATGATCGCGACCGCCGCCGCGACCAGCGCCAAAGCCATCTTCGGGCGGCTTCGCGACCGTTGGTTCAGCGCTTCGCGGATCTCGGCCCCGTCGGGCGCCCGCGTCGCCAGGTGTTCGAGGCTCTCGCGGATCAGGTCCTCGGTGTGTTCTTCGCTCAGTCGGGTCATTTGCGGGCTCCCGTGGGCACGGACGGGGACGGTTCGGTTTCCCGCAGCGTCGCGAGCGCGCGCGAGATCTGGCTGCGCACGGTCGACGTCGCGCAGCGGAGTACCGCGCCGATCTCCTCGTCGGAGTAGTTCTCGTAGTAGCGGAGCACGATCGCGGCGCGTTGTTTGCGCGGGAGCTTCGCGAGCCGGTCCAGCATCGCGTCGCGTTCGCCGTACTCGATGGCGTGATCGGAGACCGGCGGGCTCATCAGGTCGAGCGCTTCCGGTGACGACGGCGTCACCCGGCGGACCGCCAGCCGCCTCCGCCACGAGAGGTACTCGTTGGTCACCATCCGGCGGACGTACGTCGGCGGATGGTCGATCTTCGGCCAGCGTTCCTGGGCACGCAGCAGCACCTCCTGGACGATGTCCTGCGCCAGGTACGGGTCGTCGGTCAGGACGGTCGCGTAGCGCAGGAGGCCGTCCAGGCGATCCGCGACGAACTCGTCGAAGGTCGCAGGCACGTGTGTCCCCTCAGCCGGTGGTCTCGCTCCAGTGACGCGCGAGACCACCGTCCTGATGCATCGGGAGCCGAACTTTTTCGGTGCCGGGGGTCAGGTAGTACTGCGCGACCGGGGCCAGCATCCCGACGATCTCCTCCTCCGAGGCGTTGACCAGCGGCGGGAGCCCGATGACGTAGCGCAGCAGCGCGAACCCGATCATCTGCGCGGCGATCCCGGCCACCCGCACCTTCGGCACGCCGCGCGCTTCGGCGACCCGCGCCAGCACCGCCCGCTCCAGGAACTGCCGCATCATGGTCGCGACCTGCTCGTTGGTGGTCGCGGACCGGATCATCGCCAGGAACGGCGCGCGGCCGTCCGGTGCCTGCCAGAGACCGAGGAACGCGCGGACGAGGCGCTCGCCGATCTCCTCTTCGGGGCCTTCGAGGATCCGGGGGACCAGCTCGCCCGGATCCACCGGCAGGTTCATCGACGCGGCGAAGAGCCGTTGCTTGGTACCGAAGAAATGGTGCAGCAGCGCCGCGTTGACCCCGGCGTCGGCCGCGATGGCGCGGACGGTCGCCCCGTCGTAACCCTGTTCGGCGAATCTGCGCCTCGCCGCTTCGAGGATCTCCTCCCGCGTCTCGGTCTGCCCCGGCCGCCGCCCCGCCTGTGCCATCCCGCGAGCTTAGAACGGCTCTTGACTACGCTTGTCCCCATGTCAGTCGCAGTCAGGGTCATCCCGTGTCTCGACGTCGACGCGGGCCGTGTGGTGAAGGGCGTCAACTTCGCCGACCTGCGCGACGCCGGCGACCCCGTCGAGCTCGCCCGCCTGTACGACGCCGAGGGCGCGGACGAGCTCACGTTCCTCGACGTCACGGCGTCCTCCGGGGACCGTGAGACCACCTTCGACGTCGTCCGCCGGACCGCGGAGCAGGTGTTCATCCCGCTCACCGTCGGTGGCGGCGTGCGGACGAACGACGACGTCAACCGGTTGCTGCGCACGGGTGCGGACAAGGTGAGCATCAACACCGCCGCCATCGCGCGGCCGGAGTTCCTGCGCGAGGCGTCCCGCCGGTTCGGCGCCCAGTGCGTCGTGCTGTCGGTGGACGCGCGCCGGGTCCCCGAGGGGACCGAGCCGACTCCGTCCGGGTTCGAGGTGACCACGCACGGCGGGCGCCGCGGCACCGGGATCGACGCCGTCGAGTGGGCCGCGCGAGGCGAGGAACTCGGCGTCGGCGAGATCCTGCTCAACTCGATGGACGCCGACGGCACCAAGAACGGCTTCGACCTCGAACTCCTGACCCGGGTGCGGGCGGCGGTCCGGGTCCCGGTGATCGCCAGTGGCGGCGCCGGCGCGCTCGAGCACTTCCTGCCCGCCGTCGAGGCCGGTGCGGACGCGGTGCTCGCGGCCAGCGTGTTCCACTTCGGGCAGTTGAAGATCGGCGAGGTCAAGAGCGCGCTGCGCGCCGGGGGAGTCGTGGTCCGGTGATCCTGGCCAAATGGAAGGCCTCCACCGAGGTCAAGGTCGTCTGCGCGCTGCTGCTCGGGCTTCCCCTCGTCTACATCGCGATGGCCGTGATCCTCATGTTCGCGCCGTACTCCACCGCGAGGACGTTCCTGCTGCCGGGGACGTCACTGGTCCTCGGCGGCCTGGTCGTGGCGGGGCTGGTGCTGAAGATGTCTTCGGCACGGTTCGCCGGTTTCGTCGTCAGCTTCCTCTTCGGATTGCTGCACGCGCTTTCCCTGCTGGCGGCGGAACTCTTCTGGGTGAAGATCGTCTCCGGGCTGCTGTTCGCCGGGTACATCTACACGGCGGTCCTGCTCAACTCGATGCCGGTGAAACGGCACCTTCTCGGAGCCACGAATGACGCTTGACCCCGCCCTCTCGGATCGCTTGAAGCGCAACGCCGACGGGCTGATCGCCGCCGTCGTCGTCGAACACTCCACATCGGACGTGCTGATGATGGCGTGGATGAACGACGAGGCGCTCGAGCGTACCCTCAGCACGCGGCGCGGCACCTACTATTCGCGCAGCCGCAAGGAACTGTGGGTCAAGGGCGAGACCTCCGGTCATGTCCAGCACGTGCGCGAGGTGCGGATCGACTGCGACGGCGATACCGTCCTCCTGCGCGTCGACCAGACCGGCCCGGCCTGTCACACCGGCACGCACACCTGCTTCGACACCGACGAACGGCTGCTGCTGGCCGACGAGAGCGAGAACCCGTGAATGTCGTCGCCAACGTTCTGGTCGGCATCGTCGCCCTGATCCACCTGTACATCGTCGTGCTCGAAATGTTCCTGTGGACCACGCCGCGCGCCCGCGCCTCCTTCGGCACCACCGAGGAATTCGCGAAGGAGACCAAGACGCTGGCGGCGAATCAGGGGCTGTACAACGGTTTCCTCGCCGCCGCGTTGATCTGGGGCCTGATCGCGACCGGCAGTACCGCCTGGCAGTTCAAGATCTTCGGCCTCGCCTGCGTGATCGTGGCCGGGCTCTACGGGACGGCGACGGCGAGCAAGAAGATCTTCTTCGTGCAGGTGGTCCCCGGCACGCTGGCGCTGATCGCGGTGCTGCTCGCGGGCTGACCGGCGGTGGTGAAGCGAAGACCGGCCCAGCGTGACCGTCCCAGAAGGCGTCCGCGCGTCGCCGGGCGGCCTCGCTCCACTTCGGACAGAGACGTCGCCGCGCTGACGATCCACGATGACGTGGCCGTCCCCCTGATCGAGAATCTGACGCGTTTCAAGGTGCGCGCGCTGGCGTTGTCCGTTTCTGGCCCGCCTACTTCGTCGCCTGCCAAGTGGGTTTCCAGCTGACCCGGTACGAATTGCTGAAGCCGCTGGCTTTCGCGGCCTTCTTCGGTTTTCCCGCTTGCCTGCTCGCCGCCTATCTCTGGCGGAGCAGGTATCGCTCGGCCCTGAAGACCGGCTTGCGCGAGGCCACGGCGACGGTGCGGCCCGGCTGGTTGTTCCCCAGGATCGACGTCTATCCCGAGGGCGATTACAAGCTGCTTCAGACGCGGCGGTCGCTGCGGATCGCTCCCCGTTTCGAGGGACTCGAGAAGGTCCCCGTCTTCGTCGGTGGCGAGGAAACGGACATGATCGTGATCTTCCCGCGCGGACGGTTCCTCAAGGACCGGCTCCACACCGTTCCCGTCAAGGAGATCGAGCCGGACACGGCCTGAGCGGGCGACACCCGGCCCGCGAGTTACGCCCCCAGTCACGCGAGTTCCGCCTTTGATCACGCGTGTCGCGTGCCCAAACGGCGGACACGCGTGATCAGACGGCGAACTCGCGTGATCAGACGGCGAACTCGCGTGATTGAAGGCGTAACTCGCGTGATCGGAGGGCGAACACGGCCCGGGCTCAGTCGATCTTTCCGGTGAGATACCGCTGCATGGTCGGCGCGATCGCGGTCACCAGCGGCTCGATCTCGCTCGAAGCCATCGGCTCGAACTTCGCGACGTACCGGACCATGCCCATGCCGACCAGCTGGGACGCGCACAGGGTCGTCCGCAGTTCGATGTTGTCCGAGCCGATGTCGCCGATCACCTTGGTGAAGAAGTTCTGGAAGAACCCGCGCAGCACCTGTGCCGCCTGCTCGTGTCCGGCGACGCTGCGGACGAGCGCCTGGAACACTTCGCCGCCCGCGCCGTCCCATCGGGTGAGGAAGGTCCGCACGATCCGCTGCCCGAACTCGTCGTCGGGACCGTCGGTCAGTTCGGCGACGAGTTCGCGCGGGTCGAAGGGGAGCTTGAGGATGGCTTGCCCGAACAGGCCCTCCTTGCTGCCGAACCAGTGGTTGACCATCGCCGCGTCGACCCCGGCGCGCGTCGCGATCGCGCGTACCGTCGCACCGTCGAAACCGCTCTCGCCGAACACCGCGCGGGCCGCTTCGAGCAGCGCGGTGCGGGTGTCCTGTCCACCGGGCCGCCGTCCCCGGCGCCGAGCGGTAGTGTCTTCACCAGCCATGGCGTCATCATGAACGGACCAGGCGATAAATTCAACATTCTTTGAATTTATCCCCCGCGTCCGGCGTCCCACGGGCGTTGCAGCACAATGAGCGACATGGTCAGCGCCGCAAACGCCAGCCCGTCGGGGCTCGGCTCGGTCAGCCCTTCGCGCGACGAGTTCCGCGCGCTCGCCGAGGGCCGTCGCGTCATCCCCGTTGTCCGCCGCGTGCTCGCCGACGGCGAGACCCCCATCGGGGTCTACCGCAAGCTCGCCGCCGACCGGCCGGGGACGTTCCTCTTCGAATCGGCGGAGAACGGCGCTTCCTGGAGCCGATGGTCGTTCATCGGTGTCGACAGCCCCGCCGCGCTGACCGTGCGTGACGGCAAGGCGGTGTGGACCGGCACCCCGCCGGTCGGCTTGCCGACCGAGGGTGACCCGCTCACGGTGCTGCGTGAGACCGTCGCCGCGCTCCACACCGAGCAGCTGCCCGGGATGCCTCCGCTCACCGGCGGCATGGTCGGCTACATCGGCTACGACGCCGTCCGCTGGCTCGAACGGCTCCCCGAACTCGCCGAGCGTGACCTCGACATCCCCGAGCTCACCATGCTCCTGGCGACCGACCTGGCCGCCTTCGACCACCACGAGGGCACCGTCACGCTGATCGCCAACGCGGTCAACTGGGACGACTCGGCCGAGCGCGTCGACGCGGCGTACGACGACGCCGTCGCGCGGTTGAACGCGATGACTAAGCAGCTGCACGTCGCGGCCCCGGCCACGGCGGCCGTCTTCGACCGTCCCGTGCCCGAATTCACCCGCCGCCGCTCCAAGCCGGACTTCCACGCGGCCGTCGAGAAGGCGGTCGAGGCGATCAAGGCGGGCGAAGCGTTCCAGATCGTGCCGTCGCAACGCTTCGAGATCGAGACCCAGGCCGACGCGCTGGACGTCTACCGCGTCCTGCGCACGTCCAATCCGAGCCCGTACATGTACCTGTTGCGCCTGGACGGCTTCGACATCGTCGGGTCAAGCCCGGAGTCGCTGGTCACCGTGCGGGACGGCCGCGCGACCACGCATCCGATCGCGGGCACCCGCTGGCGCGGCGCCGACCCGGAGGAGGACGCGCAGCTGGCCAAGGACCTGCTGGCGGACGAGAAGGAACGCGCCGAGCACCTGATGCTCGTCGACCTCGGCCGCAACGACCTCGGCAAGGTCTGCAAGCCCGGCACCGTGCGCGTCGTCGACTTCTTCGACGTCGAGCGCTACAGCCACGTCATGCACATCGTCTCGACGGTCACCGGCGAACTCCTCGACGACAAGACGGCTTTCGACGCCGTCACCGCCTGTTTCCCGGCAGGGACGCTCTCCGGCGCGCCGAAGGTCCGCGCGATGCAGCTGATCGAGGAACTGGAGCCGACCCGCAGGGCGCTCTACGGCGGCGTCGTCGGATACCTCGACTTCGCCGGGGACGCCGACACCGCGATCGCGATCCGCACCGCGCTGATGAAGGACGGCACCGCGTACGTCCAGGCCGGTGGGGGAGTCGTCGCGGACTCGGTGGCCGACTACGAGGACAACGAATCGCTCAACAAGGCCCGCACCGTCCTGTCCGCCGTCGCGGCGGCGCAGACGATGATCGCGGCGGACGAACTCGACCCGGCTGGTGACAGCACTCGTGTCTGAGGCCCCGGCGAAGAAGGCCAAGCGTCCACTGTGGATCGCCGTGGTGGGCCTGCTGCTCGGCGCGATCGCGCTGTGGGGTTCTTCGCGGCTGGTGTGGTTCGCGGAGTTCCGCGACGGCGGCGTGCGCGGCACCGTGCTGTACACCGAAACCGGTTCACAGCGTGCGGTCGCGCTGATTCCGCTCGCGCTGCTGGCGTTGGCGGGCACGGCGGGTCTGATCGCCACCGGCGGCTGGCCACGCCGGGTGCTCGGCGTGGTACTCGCCGTGGCCGGGGTCGCCGCGGTGTGGATCGGCGTGGCGGGCGGCCCGGTCAGCGGCTTCGCCGACGGTCTGCCCGTGGCCCAGATGCTGGGAGCCCGCGGTCTCGCGATCCTCGGGGGAATTCTCGTGACGGCGGGCGGGTTGGCAGCCATCAAGGGTGCGGGCCGGATGCCTCGCCTCGGCGCGAAGTACTCGGCGCCCGGGGCGAAGAAGAAGGCCGCCAAGGATCCGGAGACCGAGCTGTGGGAGGCGCTGTCCGAAGGCGAAGATCCCACCGCGACCCGGTGATGGCCGCGGAAAACGCGCGTTTTCGAGATCTACGCCGCGAAAGATGACACGGTGGGCATTCGGAGTAACGGACATACCCGGAACCAGGCCGTATCCGTGCGGGGGTTAGCATCGTTTCGGCGGGAAGGGGAAGGTTTTTGTGAGCGACCTTGCGAAGGAATCAGTGAGTACGACGGCCGGTGAGGAACTCCGGTGAGCGTGCTCGAAGACATCGTCGCCGGCGTCCGTGCCGATCTCGCCGAGCGCGAGGCGGTTCTGCCGTTCGACGAACTGAAGAAGCGCGCGACCCAGGTCGCGCCCCCACTTGATGTGCTCGCGGCCCTGCGCGAGTCCGGTATCGGCGTCATCGCCGAGGTGAAGCGGCGCAGCCCCTCTAAGGGCGATCTGGCCGAGATCCCGGATCCGGCCGCGCTGGCGAAGGACTACGCCGACGGCGGCGCCAGGGTGATCAGCGTGCTGACCGAGCAGCGCCGGTTCGGCGGTTCGCTCGCCGACCTCGACGCGGTCCGCGCGGCGGTCGACATCCCGGTGCTGCGCAAGGATTTCATCGTCAGCCCGTACCAGGTCCACGAGGCGCGGCTGCACGGCGCGGACATGGTCCTGCTGATCGTGGCTGCCCTGGAGCAGAACGCCCTGATCGCGTTGCTGGACCGCGTCGAATCCCTCGGGATGACCGCGCTGGTCGAGATCCACAACGCCGAAGAGGCCGACAGGGCCCTCGAAGCCGGCGCGAAGGTGATCGGCGTCAACGCCCGCAACCTGCATACCCTCGAGGTCGACCGGGACGTCTTCTCGCGGCTGGCCCCCGGCCTGCCGATGGACGTCTTCAAGATCGCCGAGTCCGGTGTGCGCGGCCCCGGCGACCTGATGTCCTACGCGGGTCACGGTGCCGACGCCGTCCTGGTGGGCGAAGGGCTCGTCGCTTCGGGCGACCCCAAGGGCGCGCTGGTCAAGCTCGTCACCGCCGGATCGCACCCTGCCTGCCCGAGGCCTTCTCGATGACCACCGAGTACCACGAAGAACCCCACGGCAAGCACGATCCGGACGACCGGGGCTACTACGGCCCGTACGGCGGCCGGTTCATGCCGGAGGCCCTGATCGGCGTCGTCGACGAGGTCGCGGCCGAGTACGACAAGGCGCGGAACGACCCGGACTTCGTCAACGAGTTCCGTCGTCTGCTGCGTGACTACGCCGGTCGCCCGTCGCTGCTCACCGAGGCCAAGCGCTTCGGTGAGCACGCCGGCGGCGCCCGGATCTTCCTCAAGCGCGAGGATCTGAACCACACCGGTTCGCACAAGATCAACAATGTGCTGGGCCAGGCGTTGCTCACCAAGCGGATGGGCAAGAAGCGGGTCATCGCCGAGACCGGGGCCGGGCAGCACGGCGTGGCCACCGCCACCGCCTGCGCGCTGCTGGACCTGGAATGCATCGTCTACATGGGCGAGGTCGACACCGAGCGGCAGGCGCTGAACGTGGCGCGCATGAAGCTGCTCGGCGCCGAGGTCGTTCCGGTGAAGACCGGCTCGCGCACACTCAAGGACGCGATCAACGAGGCCCTGCGTGACTGGGTCACCAACGCCGACACCACGCATTACCTGTTCGGCACGGCGGCGGGCCCGTACCCGTTCCCGATGATGGTGCGGAACTTCCACAAGATCATCGGCGAGGAGGCCCGCGTCCAGATCCTGGAGCAGACCGGGCGCCTGCCGGACGCCGTCGCGGCCTGCGTCGGCGGCGGGTCGAACGCGATCGGCATCTTCCACGGCTTCATCGACGACCCGGATGTCCGTCTCGTCGGTCTCGAGCCGGGCGGCGAGGGCATCGAGGGCAACCGCCACGGCGCCACGCTGACCAAGGGCACCCCGGGCAACCTCCACGGCGCGATGACGTACCTGCTGCAGGACGAGGACGGCCAGACCGTCGAGTCGCACTCGATCTCCGCGGGCCTCGACTACCCGGGTGTCGGCCCGGAGCACTCGTGGCTCAAGGACAGTGGCCGCGCCGAATACCGGCCGGTGACCGACGCCGAGGCGATGGACGCTTTCAAGCTGCTTTCGCGCACCGAAGGCATCATCCCGGCGATCGAGTCGGCGCACGCGCTGGCGGGCGCGCTGGTGCTCGGCCGCGAACTCGGCCCCGAGGGCTTGATCATCGTGAACCTGTCCGGTCGTGGCGACAAGGACATGGACACGGCCGCGAAGTACTTCGGCCTGGTGGAGAACACATGAGCGGGTTGAGTGACCTCTTCGCGGCGACGCGCGCGGAGGGGCGTGGAGCCCTGATCGGGTACCTCCCGGCCGGCTTCCCGACGGTCGATGGATCCAAGGACCTGCTGGCCGCGGTGGTCGACGGCGGCGCCGACCTGGTCGAGGTGGGTGTGCCCTACTCGGACCCGGTCATGGACGGCCCGACCATCCAGGCCGCGTCGGTGAGCGCGCTCTCCGGTGGCTTCAAGCTCAAGCATCTGTTCGAGGTCGTCGAGTCGGTGTCGTCGCGTGGCGGCAAGGCCGTCGTGATGACGTACTGGAACCCGGTGCACCGCTACGGCGTCGACCGCTTCGCGCGCGACCTCGCCGCCGCGGGCGGGCTCGGCATGATCACCCCGGACCTGATCCCGGACGAGGCCGACGAGTGGATGGCCGCCTCCGAACAGCATGGTCTGGACCGGATCTTCCTGGTCGCGCCGTCCTCCTCGGAGGAGCGGATCGCGAAGACCGTCGAGGCCGCTTCCGGTTTCGTGTACGCCACCGCGGTCATGGGCGTGACCGGCGCCCGTGACCAGGTCGGCGTGCACGCCGAGGATCTGGTCGCGCGCACCCGCGCGCACACCGACCTGCCGATCGGCGTCGGGCTCGGCGTCCGTTCCGGCGAGCAGGCGGCGCAGGTCGCCGGTTTCGCGGACGGCGTCATCGTCGGCTCCGCGCTGGTGACCGCCGCCGCGAGCGGCCTGGACGCCGTGCGCGAACTCTCGGCCGAACTGGCCGCCGGTGTACGGAAGACCGTCGCCCCGGCTTGATCCGACGTGGGCCGAAAGGGCCCTTCACCGCATGCGATGCGGTGAAGGGCCCTTTCGCTGCGTCTGACGCGGGGAAAGGGCCCTTCAGCTCAGTGTCGCCAGCGCTGCGCCGAGGTGATCTCCTCCGGGGTCGCGTGAGCGAAGCGCTCGATCTCCGCCCGCCGCAGGTCCACGATCGTCGTCGCCAGCGGAGCGCCGAACGCGGCCGCCAGGTCCTTGTCCGCCTCGAACGCCGTGACGGCCTCCTCCAACCGCTGAGGCAGGCGCTCGATCCCGCGGGCGGCGCGTTCGGCCTCGGTCAGCGTCCCCGGATCGACGTCGAGCGGGTCAGGTAGCACCGCCTTTTCGTCGATGCCCGCCATCCCGGCGAACAGCAGGGCGGCCGCCAGCAGATACGGATTGGCGGTCAGGTCGAAGCATTTGACCTCGAGGTTCGCCGCCGAGTCCCGGTTTCCGGCGACGCCGCGCACCAGCCGCAGCGGCGTCTCCCGGTTCTCCAGCCCCCACGCGGCGTACACGCCCGCCCAGTGGTGCGGCTCCAGGCGCAGATAGCTGACCACCGACGGCGCCCCGATCGCGAGCAGCGCGGGCAGCCGCCGCAGGATGCCCGCGCTGAACGACTCGGCGGCAGGCGTCAGCCCGAAAGCCCTTTCCCCGCCGGAGAAAAGGTTCCGCGCGCCGTCCAGGACGCTCAGATGCACATGCCCGCCGTTGCCGACGCCGGCGGGTGCGAACTTCGGGGTGAAGGACGCCTTCAGCCCGTGCCGGTGGCTGAGCGCGCGGATCGTCTCTTTCGTCAGGACGGCGACGTCGGCCGCGCGCACCGGGTCGGCCTCGGCGACCGACAGTTCGAACTGACCGTCGGCGTACTCGGGGTGGATCTGCTCCACCCCGGCTCCTTGCTGGTCCAAAGTGGACACCAGGGCGCGGAGATAGTCCGCGTGTTCGGAAAGCCTCGCGTAGCCGTACGCCGGGCCCGCGGTGGCCGAGGTCGGATCATCCGGGGCGTCGGCACCGGTGATCACCCATTCGATCTCGAAACTCATCCGCGCCCGGAGACCGCGGGCGGCGAGCCGGTCCACCGCCGTCGCCAGCAGGGCACGCGCGTCCTGCGGATGCGCCTCGCCCTCCTGGTCGAGTTTCGTCACCGGCGCCCATGCCCAGCCGGGCTGCCCGGCGAGCACGGTCAACGCGTCGAGGTCCGGATGCAGCCGCAGGTCGCCGACCGGGCCGAGGGAATACTCGCCGCCGCTGATGACGTCGTCCGAGCCGAAGAAGTCGAAGGATTTCGAAGCGCCGACACCCCACGCGGCCGCGGACGGCAGCTTCCGCAGCGGCACCGCCTTGACCCGCGCGATCCCGGCGTTGTCCACGAAGGTCAGCGCCACGAGCTCGACACCCCGTGCCCGGAGCTTCCCGGTGAGGGCGGTCGCGCGGGCGGTCAGTGCTTCCCGGTTCACCATGGTTCCTCATCCTGGCCTCGATCGGAGTCCCTTGCCACGCCCGGATCCGGTCATAGGGTGAGGCCGCACTCGTCGATCACGAGAAGGGACGCGCTCATGCCGGGAACCCCGATCCTGCCGTTCGTCGCCCGGACGAGGCTGGTGGACCACCACTGCCACGGCGTCGTCACCGGTGATCTGGGCCGGATCGAGTTCGAGCAGCTGCTCACCGAGGCCGACACCGTCTCGTCACTGGGCACGACCCTGTTCGACTCGCTGATCGGGCTCGCGGTCCGCGCCCGCTGCGCCCCGGTGCTCGACCTGCCGCCGCACGTCCCGGCCGAGGTCTATCTGGCCCGCCGCGCCGAACTGGGCGCCACCGAGGTCAACGCGCGGTTCCTGCGCGCCACCGGCACGGCCGAATTCCTGCTCGACGGTGGCTTCCTGCCGGACACGCTGACCACGACCGAGCAGTTCGCGGCCCTGTCCGGTGCCCGCGCGCGGGATATCGTCCGGCTCGAACAGGTCGCCGAAACGGTGATCGGCTCCACCACCGCGGCCGGATTCGCGTCCTCCTTCGCCGAGGAACTGGCGAGACGCGCGACGACCGCGGTCGGGTTCAAGTCCATCGCCGCCTACCGGGTCGGCCTCGACCTGACGGGGGAGCGGCCGACGGACACCGAAGTCACCGAAGCGGCGGGCCGCTGGCTCGCGCGGATCGAGGCGGGCGAACCGGTCCGGCTCGCGGACGAGGTGCTGCACCGGTTCCTGATCTGGACCGGGATCGACCTGGCTCTGCCGATCCAGTTCCACGTCGGCTTCGGCGATTCCGACGTGGATCTGCACCGCTGCGATCCGCTGCTCCTCACCGGGCTCCTGCGGGCGACCCGGTCGCACGGGGTGCCGATCATGCTGCTGCACAACTATCCCTTCCACCGGAACGCCGCGTATCTGGCGCAGGTCTTCGAGCACGTGTTCATCGACGTGGGACTCGCGACGCACAACGCCGGTCATCGTGCGCCCGCGATCATCGCGGAGACCATGGAGATCGTGCCGTTCGGGAAGCTGCTGTTCTCCACGGACGCGTTCGGGCTGGCCGAGCTGTACCACCTCGGCACCGCGCTGTTCCGGCAAGGACTGTCCGACTTCCTGTACGCGGGGCTCATTTCGGACGTACTGTCCGAAGTGGACGCGCATCGGATCGCGGCGCTGGTGGGGCACCGCAACGCCGAACGGGTGTACGGGCTGGAGGGAACATGACGGAACTGGACGAACTGCAGGACCGGTGGGAGGCCGCCGTCGAGGCGGAACTGCCGTCCGCGATCGAACTGCGGCACCGGGTGCACGCCGATCCACGCGCGTCGGGGGACGAGGAGGACACCGCGCGGGTCGTCGTCGAGGCGCTGGGTATCGACGAAGGGGTCCGGGTCGCCAAGACCGGGCGTGCCGTGCTGCTCCCCGGGACCGCGCCGGGACCGGCCGTGGCGCTGCGCACCGAGCTGGACGCATTGCCGGTCACCGAACGCACCGGGATCCCGTGGGCCTCGGAGACGTCGCTGATGCACGCGTGCGGGCACGACGTCCACATGGCGGCGCTCGTCGCCACCTGCCGCGCGGCCGCCGCCGTCGGGGTGCCCCGGCCCCTCCTCGCGCTCCTGCAGCCGCGTGAGGAGACGTCGCCGTCCGGCGCGCTGGACATCGTCGATTCCGGCGTGCTCAGCGAGTACGGCGTCGAGTCGGTCATCGGCGCGCACGTGCAGCCCAGGCTCGCCGCGGGGGTGGTTTCGGCGGTGCCGGGACCGGTCAACGCCTCCACCGACGAATTCGACGTCGTCGTCCGGGGTCAGGGCGGGCACGCCGGCTACCCGCATCTGCTGCGGGACCCGATCCTCGCGCTCAGCCAGATGGTGGTGAGCCTGCAGCAGCTCGCGAGCCGCCGGGTCGATCCGGTGTTCGGCGCGGTCTGCTCGGTCGGGCGGATCGAAGCCGGGACGACGGCGAACGTCGTGCCGAACGAGGCCCGCCTGTCGGGTTCGCTGCGGCTGATGCGCGCCGAAGACCGCGATCTCGCCCTGGAGGGGCTCGCCGAGATCGTCCACGGCACCGCGCAGGCGCACGGCTGCCGGGCGGAACTGGAGATCAGCCCGTGCGAACCGGTGCTGCACAACGACGCCGGGCTCACCCAGCGCGCGCACCGGCGGCTCGTCCGGTCCGGGGTGGGGGTGGACACCGATTTCCGGTCGTTCGGCGCCGACGACTTCGCGCACTACTGCGGGATGACCCGCGGGCTGATGATGTTCGTCGGCCTCGGCGACACCGCGGGCGCGCCCAGCCTCCACGACGAGGTGTTCCTGCCGCCCGACGCCGCCATCGGGCATGTCGCGTCCGCGCTGATCGCGGGCTATCTGGCCGCCGTCGAGGGCTGACGCCCCCAAGAAGTGGATGAAGCGCTACGGTGGCCGACGTGAATACCGCCTCGGCAGCGTTCCTCGCGACCATCCCCAGTCCCGACCAGGGCGTCTGGCATATCGGACCGGTCCCGATCCGGGCCTACGCGCTCTGCATCATCGCCGGCATCATCGTGGCGATCTGGCTGGGCGAGCGGCGCTGGGTCAATCGCGGCGGCACGAAGGGCACCGTCATCGACGTCGCCGTCTTCGCGGTGCCGTTCGGCTTGGTCGGCGGGCGGTTGTACCACGTCATCACCGACAACCAGCTGTACTTCGGCGAGGGCAAGAACCCGCTCAACGCGCTGAAGATCTGGGACGGCGGACTCGGGATCTGGGGTGCCATCGCGCTCGGCGCCGTCGGCGCGCTGATCGCCTGCCGCCGCCGGGGGATCCCGCTGCCCGCGATGGCCGACGCACTCGCGCCGGGGATCGTGATCGCGCAGGCGATCGGACGGGTCGGCAACTACTTCAACCAGGAGCTTTACGGCGCGCACACCGACCTGCCGTGGGGCCTGGAGATCTACCAGCGCTACAACCCGACCAACCCGGACGACTTCCTGAACGGCGTCGCGCTCGGGCACGTCCCGCTGCCGGACAGCCCGGTGCACCCGACCTTCCTCTACGAGCTGCTCTGGAACCTCGGTGTCGCGCTGCTGATCATCTGGGCGGACAAGAAGTTCCGTCTCGGCCACGGCCGCGTGTTCGCGCTGTACGTCGCCGGGTACACCGCGGGCCGGTTCTGGATCGAGATGATGCGGACCGACACCGCGAACCACATCCTCGGTCTGCGGGTCAACGTGTGGACCTCGATCCTGCTGTTCGTCGCGGCGATCGCGTACTTCGTCCTCGCCGCCAAGCGCGGGCCGCGGGAGGCGCCGGAAACGTTGTGGAGCAAGGACGTGCCGCGGGAGGACTCCGGCGACTCCGCTGAGCCCGCCGATGAGACGCACGTGGACGTCGCGGCGGCTCCGGACACCGTCCGGGACTCGGCCGCGGACAAGGCGACCGAGGATCCGAAGCCGGACCCCGAGAAGTAGCGCCGCTCGCCCGCCCCAAAGTCCGTGAAGGCCTCCTTCAGTGCGTCTAGCGCCGTGAAGGGGGCCTTCACGTACTTCCCGGCCCTGCCGCAAGCGCCATGAAAGAGCCTTTCCTTGCGAAATTTGCAAGGAAAGGCTCTTTCATGGCATCCGGGGGCCTCCAAGTCCGTGAAGGCCTCCTTGAGAGACCCAGAATCCCTCAAGGAGGCCTTCACGGACCTCTCGGAAACTCGACCATCACGGCGTCAGGGGGAGACCAGGCCCCGCCCCGTCACCAAGGGCAGATCCAGCGCCGTCAGCAGCCCGGGCGGAGCCGCCACCACCGCCGGGATCGCGTTCACCAGCCGCATCGCGGTCGCCTTCAGCCCGGCCGTGTTGTGGTCGCCGTCGCTGCCGACCAGGCGCAGGTCCAGTTCGTACCGAGGTTCCCCGGTCACCTGGACGCGGTAGCAGCCCTGCCCGGTCGGTTGCGGCCAGTCCGGCCCGAGGTCGCCGCGCAGGCGCGTGACGTGCTCCAGCACGCACACCGCCCGCCCGCCGCGCATGCCGCGCACCTCGAACCGCAGCGCCGCCGCCGTGCCCTCTTTGATCGTTCCCGAAGCGATCTCGAACGTCTCGGGAGCCGGAAGCCGTTCGTAGGCCTCCTCGACGGCATCGAGCTCGACGTCCAGCCCGGCCGCGAGCTGCCGCACGACGCTGCCCCAGGCCAGCGACAGCACGCCGGGCTGGAGCAACAGCGGCAGATCGTCCATTTCCCGGCCGAAGCCCATGATGTCGAACAGGACCTTGCCGTTGTCGTACGTGGAATAGTCGAGGATCTCCAGGCAGCGCACCTCGTCGATCCGTTCGCACACGCCGGTGAGCACCAGCGGCAGCCAGTCGTTGGCGAAGCCGGGATCGACACCGTTGATCCACAGCGAAGCGCCGCCTTCGCGGGCGGCCTCCCGGATCGGCTCGATCATCTCCGGCGGGACGACACCTTCGGGGTACTGGAGGAATACGGGGCTGCTGGACACCACGTTGATCCCCGCGCGCAGGAAGCGTTTCAGATCTTCGACGGCCTCGGGCAGCCGGTCGTCGGCCATCGCCGTGTAGAGCACGCAATCGGGCTTCAGCGCGATGAGCGCGTCCGCGTCGGTCGTCGCGGTGACGCCCAGCGGCCGCCCGAGCCCGGCCAGTTCCCCGGCGTCCACGCCCGCCTTGGCTTCGCTCGAAACCCAGACCCCGGCGAGTTCGAGATCGGGCCGAGCGGTTATCCCCGCCAGCGCGTGGCGGCCGACGTTCCCGGTACTCCACTGGACCACGCGCACGGCGTTCGCCTCCTACAGATCGGGCAGGCCCAGCTCCAGGTTCGGGGCCTGCAATCCACCGTCGACTTCGATGATCTTGCCGGTGACGTACCGGCCGGCGCCCGACGCCAGGAACACGACGGTGGCCGCGATGTCCTCGGCCTCGCCGATCCGGCGCAGGGGAGTGGCGGCCTCCATGCGGCCGCGCAGTTCGTCGTTGCCCACCACCACTTCGAGCGCGGAGGTCGCCACCGAGCCGACCGAGATCGCGTTCACCCGCACCTTCGGCGCGAGATCGGCCGCCGCGAGCCGGGTGTAGTGCGCCAGCGCGGCCTTCGCCGTTCCGTACGCGGCGAAGCCACGGCCGGTCACGCGGCCCATGACCGACGAGATGTTGACGACCGATCCGCCAGTCTCCAGTAAGGACGGGGCAGCGGCGACGGTCAGCGCGTGGGCGGTGGAGACGTTGAAACGAAAGGCTTCTTCGAGGAATTCGGCGGTGGTTTCGAGCAGCGGCCGGGGGTACGTTCCGCCGACGTTGTTGACCACCAGGTCCAGCCGCCCGAACTCCGCCGTCGCGATCCGTGCCAGCTCGCCCGCGGCGGCCGGGTCGCTCAGGTCGGCGGGCACCACGTGGGCGCGGCGTCCGGTGGCGGCGACCAGGGCCGCCACGTCGTCGAGCTGGGTTTCGGTGCGGGACGAGATCACCACGTCGGCACCGGCCTCGGCGAGCGCCACGGCCGTCGCCGCGCCGATCCCGCGTCCGGCGCCGGTGACCACGGCGACCTGGTCGGTGAGCCGGAAACGGTCCAGGATCATACGCGGAACTGTAACACGTTCTAGTTGGAGTGGCTCTGGGGTGCGAAAGCCGCCCGGAGTGACTAGGGTCGCCTCACCGCGTCTCGTGACATCCCGGAACGGGACATATACTTAGCGGAACGAACTACTGCGACCTCATCAGGAACTGTGTCGTTCCGGGCGTCCAGATCGTTACCCATCGGCGGGCTTTCGCGCCCGCCGAACTGATGCCGACGTGTTTCACAGGTGTTAAAGTCGCGCTAACGAACGGGCCATCGTCGTCCCGTGCGCATTCCCCCGGCCGGCCCTGCCCGGCCGCTGAGCACAGACGACGAAGGAGGTCCCTTCATGATCTTCTCCGCCATTCCAGGCAAACAGGGTCTCTACGATCCCGAATCCGAACAGGACTCCTGCGGTGTGGCCATGGTGGCCGACATCCGCGGGCGGCGTTCGCACGGCATCGTCACCGACGGCTTGTCCGCGCTGACGAACCTCGACCACCGCGGCGCCGCCGGAGCGGAGCCGACCAGTGGTGACGGCGCGGGCATCCTGCTGCAGCTCCCGGACGAGCTGCTGCGGGCCGAAGTGGACTTCACCCTGCCCGAGGCGGACGCCGACGGTCACCAGACCTACGCGACCGGGATCGGTTTCCTCCCCTCGGACACCGAAGAGCGCGGCAAGGCCGTCGCCCTGATCGAGCGGATCGCCACCGAAGAGGGTCTCGACGTCCTCGGCTGGCGTGAGGTCCCGGTCGACGCCGATCGTGCCGACATCGGCCCGACGGCGCGTTCGGTGATGCCGCATTTCGCGATGCTGTTCGTCGCGGGCGCCGAGGACGGCGGGCGATGTCCCTCCGGGCTCGACCTGGACCGCCTGGCCTTCTGTCTCCGCAAGCGCGTCGAGAACGAGAGCGTGACCGCGGGCTGCGGCACCTACTTCCCGTCGCTGTCCTCGCGGACCATCGTCTACAAGGGAATGCTGACCCCCGAGCAGCTCCCGCTCTTCTTCGCCGACCTGACCGACACCCGGCTCACCAGCGCCATCGCGCTCGTGCACTCCCGGTTCTCCACCAACACCTTCCCGTCGTGGCCGCTGGCGCATCCGTTCCGGTTCGTCGCGCACAACGGCGAGATCAACACCATCCGGGGCAACCGCAACCGCATGCGCGCCCGTGAGGCGCTGCTCGAATCGGACCTCATCCCCGGCGACCTGACCCGCCTGTACCCGATCTGCTCGGCCGACGCGTCGGACTCCGCCTCCTTCGACGAGGTGCTGGAGCTGCTGCACCTCGGCGGCCGGTCGCTGCCGCACGCGGTGCTGATGATGATCCCCGAAGCGTGGGAGAACCACGCCGGGATGGACGCACAGCGTCGTGCGTTCTACCAGTTCCACGCCAGCCTCATGGAGCCGTGGGACGGCCCGGCCTGCGTCACCTTCACCGACGGCACGCTCGTCGGCGCGGTGCTGGACCGCAACGGCCTGCGCCCCGCCCGCTGGTGGCGCACCGCGGACGACCGCGTCGTGCTGGCCAGCGAGGCCGGCGTGCTCGACGTCGCCCCCGCGGACGTCGTGGCCAAGGGCCGCCTCAAGCCCGGCCGCATGTTCCTGGTGGACACCGAGGCGGGCCGGATCGTCGACGACGAGGAGGTCAAGTCGGAGCTGGCGAAGCAACTCCCGTACGAGGGCTGGCTGCACGCCGGTCTCCTGCAGATCGCCGACCTGCCCGACCGCGACCACATCGTGCAGAGCCACGATTCCGTGCTCCGGCGCCAGCTTTCCTTCGGCTACACCGAAGAAGAGCTGAAGATCCTCCTCGCGCCGATGGCGGTCAAGGCGGCCGAACCGATCGGCTCGATGGGCTCCGACACCCCGCCCGCCGTGCTGTCGCAGCGTTCCAGGCTGCTCTACGACTACTTCAAGCAGAACTTCGCGCAGGTCACCAACCCGCCGCTCGACGCGATCCGCGAAGAACTCGTCACTTCGATGAGCCGGATCATGGGGCCCGAGCGGAACCTGCTCGCCCCCGGCCCGGCCTCCTGCCGCCACGTGCAGCTGCCGTATCCGGTGATCGACAACGACGAGCTCGCCAAGCTGATCCACATCAACGACGACGGCGACCTCCCTGGCTTCGCGTGCAGTGTCCTTTCCGGACTGTATGAAGTGGACGGTGGCGCCGACGCGCTGGCGTCCGCGATCGAGCGGGTCCGGCGCGAGGCGTCCGAAGCGATCGCGGCGGGCGCGCGCACGCTCGTGCTGTCCGATCGCGACTCGGACCACCGCATGGCGCCGATCCCGTCGCTGCTGCTGGTGTCGGCGGTCCACCACCATCTGGTGCGTACCAAGGAAAGGCTGCGTGTCGCGCTGGTCGTCGAGACCGGTGACGCCCGCGAGGTCCACCACATCGCGCTGCTGCTCGGCTACGGCGCCGCCGCGGTGAACCCGTACCTGGCCTTCGAGACCATCGAGGACATGATCTCGACCGGCGGCATCACCGGGATCGAGCCCGCCACCGCGATCCGCAACTACGTCAAGGCGCTCGTGAAGGGCGTCCTGAAGATCATGTCGAAGATGGGCATCTCGACCGTCGGCGCGTACACCGCGGCGCAGGTCTTCGAATCCTTCGGCCTGGCACAGGATCTGCTCGACGAGTACTTCACCGGGACGTCGTCGAAGCTCGGCGGTGTCGGGCTGAGCGTGCTCGCCGAAGAGGTCGCCACGCGCCACCGCCGGGCGTACCCGGACAACCCGACCGACCGGGTTCACCGTGGACTCGAGACCGGCGGCGAGTACGCGTACCGCCGCGAGGGCGAACTGCACCTGTTCACCCCGGAGACCGTCTTCCTGTTGCAGCACGCGACGAAGACCGGCCGCGAAGAGGTGTACAAGAAGTACTCCGACGAGGTGCACCGCCTGTACCGGCAGGGTGGCGCACTCCGCGGGCTGTTCTCCTTCCGCGAGGGCGCGCGCGAGCCCGTCCCGCTGGACGAGGTCGAGCCCGTCGAGGCGATCTTCAAGCGCTTCAACACCGGCGCGATGTCCTACGGCTCGATTTCGGCCGAGGCGCACGAAACGCTCGCCATCGCGATGAACCGCATCGGCGGCCGGTCCAACACCGGTGAGGGCGGGGAAGACCCCGAGCGGCTCTACGACCCGGCGCGGCGCAGCGCGATCAAGCAGGTCGCGAGCGGCCGGTTCGGGGTCACGAGCGAGTACCTTGTCAACGCCGACGACATCCAGATCAAGATGGCGCAGGGCGCGAAGCCGGGCGAAGGCGGGCAGCTGCCGCCGAACAAGGTCTACCCGTGGATCGCGCGCACGCGGCATTCGACGCCCGGCGTCGGGCTGATCTCGCCGCCGCCGCACCACGACATCTACTCGATCGAGGATCTGGCGCAGCTGATCCACGACCTCAAGAACGCCAACGAGAACGCCCGCATCCACGTGAAGCTGGTGTCCTCGCTCGGCGTCGGCACGGTCGCGGCCGGGGTGTCCAAGGCGCACGCCGACGTCGTGCTGATCTCCGGCCACGACGGCGGCACCGGCGCCTCCCCGATGAACTCGCTCAAGCACGCGGGGACCCCGTGGGAGATCGGGCTCGCCGAGACGCAGCAGACGTTGCTGCTCAACGGTTTGCGCGACCGGATCACCGTGCAGGTCGACGGGGCGATGAAGACCGGCAAGGACGTCGTCATCGCCGCGCTGCTCGGCGCGGAGGAGTATGGCTTCGCGACCGCGCCGTTGATCGTCGAGGGCTGCGTCATGATGCGCGTCTGCCACCTCGACACCTGCCCGGTCGGCGTCGCGACCCAGAGCCCGGAGCTGCGCAAGCGGTACACCGGCCAGGCCGACCACGTCGTGAACTACTTCCGGTTCGTCGCCGAAGAGGTCCGGGAAACGTTGGCGGCGCTCGGTTTCCGGACGTTGGACGAGGCCATCGGGCACGCCGAGATGCTGAACACCGACGAGGCGGTCGAACACTGGAAGGCCTCCGGTCTCGACCTCGCGCCGATCTTCGAGATGCCGACCGAGACTCCGTACGGCGGGGCGAAGCGGCGCACGCGGACGCAGGACCACGGCCTGGAGCACGCGCTCGACCGGACGCTGATCCAGCTCGCCGAGGCGGCGCTTGAGGACGCGCATCCGGTGCGGCTCGAACTGCCGGTGCGGAACGTGAACCGGACCGTCGGCACGCTGCTCGGTTCCGAGATCACCCGCCGCTACGGCGGTGAGGGCCTGCCCGAGGACACGATCCACGTGCTGCTGACCGGTTCCGCCGGGCAGTCGCTCGGCGCGTTCCTGCCGCGCGGCATCACGCTCGACATGGTCGGCGACGCGAACGACTACGTCGGCAAGGGTCTTTCGGGCGGGCGGATCATCGTGCGCCCGCATCCGGACGCGAAGTTCGCGGCGGAAGGCCAGACCATCGCCGGGAACACGCTCGCTTACGGCGCCACCGGCGGCGAGATGTTCCTGCGCGGCCAGGTCGGCGAACGGTTCTGCGTGCGCAACTCCGGCGCGGTGGTCGTCGCCGAGGGCGTCGGCGACCACGCCTTCGAGTACATGACCGGCGGGCAGGCCGTCGTGCTCGGCCCGACCGGGCGCAACCTCGCGGCGGGGATGTCCGGCGGCGAGGCCTACGTGCTCGACCTCGACCGCGGAAAGGTCAACGAGGAGATGGTCAACCTCCAGACGCCGTCGTCGGAGGACCTCGCCTGGCTCAAGAAGACCGTGCAGAAACACTACGACCTCACACGTTCGGCCGTGGCCGCGTCGCTGCTCGGCGACTGGCCGCGTCGCTCGGCGGCGTTCACCAAGGTGATGCCCCGCGACTACCAGCGTGTCCTTGACGCGGCGAAGGCGGCGCGTGCCGCCGGCCGCGATGTCGACGAAGCGATCATGGAGGCCGCTCGTGGCTGATCCGACGGGTTTCCTCAAGTACGAACGCGAAGAGCCGAAGAAGAAGTCCAAAGAGGAGCGTCTCGCCACCTGGGGCGAGGTGTACGCCGACGTGGAGCCCGCCGAGCGCAACGAACAGGTGCGCGAACAGGCCACGCGGTGCATGGACTGCGGTATCCCGTTCTGTCATTCCAGCGGTTCCGGCTGCCCGCTGGGCAACCTGATCCCGGAGTGGAACGACCTCGTGCGCCGCGGCGACTGGGCCGCGGCGAGCGACCGGCTCCACGCCACCAACAACTTCCCCGAGTTCACCGGGAAGCTGTGCCCGGCGCCGTGCGAGGCGGGCTGTGTCCTGTCGGTCTCGCCGCTGTCCGGCGGCCCGGTGGCGATCAAACGGGTCGAGCAGACGATCGCCGACCAGTCGTGGGAAGCGGGCTACGTACAGCCGCAGATCGCGGCCGTGTCGTCGGGGCAGCGGGTCGCGGTCGTCGGTTCCGGCCCCGCCGGGCTCGCCGCTGCGCAGCAGCTGACCCGCGCCGGCCACGAAGTGACGGTCTACGAACGGGACGACCGGCTCGGCGGCCTGCTGCGGTACGGCATCCCCGAGTTCAAGATGGAGAAGAAGGTCCTCGACCGGCGGCTCGCGCAACTCCGCAAGGAGGGCACGAAGTTCGTCACCGGCTGCGAGGTCGGCGTCGATCTGACCGTCGAGGAACTGCGGGCGGACTACGACGCGGTGGTCCTCGCCGTCGGCGCGCTGCGCGGCCGCGACGACAAGTCCACGCCCGGCCGTGAGCTGGCCGGGATCCACCTGGCGATGGAACATCTGGTCCCGGCCAACAAGTACGTCGAGGGCGACGGCCCGTCGGCGGTCGACGCGGCGGGCAAGCACGTGGTCATCATCGGCGGCGGTGACACCGGGGCCGACTCGTACGGCACCGCGACCCGTCAGGGCGCGCTTTCGGTGACCCAGCTGGACCAGTACCCGACGCCACCGTCCACAAGGGACGACGAGCGGTCGCCGTGGCCGACCTGGCCGTACATCCTGCGCACCTACCCCGCGCACGAAGAGGCGGGCGAGCGCAAGTTCGCCGTCGCGGTCACGCGGTTCATCGGCGACGACGAAGGCAACGTGCGCGCGGTCGAGCTCCGTCAGGTCCGTGTGGTCAAGGACCCGGAGACCGGCAAGCGCATGGTGACCCCGGTGAACGACGAGGTCGAGGAACTGCCCGCCGACCTCGTCCTGCTCGCGATCGGGTTCGAGGGTGTCGAGCACATGCCGCTGCTGGACGGGCTCGGGCTGTCGCTGACCAAACGCGGCACGCTCTCGTGCGGCGCGGACTGGCAGACCTCCTCGCCCGGTGTGTTCGTCTGCGGCGACGCGCACCGCGGTGCTTCGCTGGTGGTGTGGGCGATCGCCGAGGGACGCTCGGTGGCGAGCGCGGTGGACGCCTACCTGACCGGCGCTTCGGACCTGCCCGCTCCGGTGCACCCAACGGCGCTGCCGCTCGCGGTGGTCTGACACTCCGGGGGCGACGACCGGCAGAGCGTCGCGAAAGCCACTTTCGGGACACCTGATGTCCCGAAAGT
>NZ_JBHVKW010000084.1:0-39002 GCF_042797905.1 Amycolatopsis sp. NPDC057786 | reverse complement strand
GGGAAAGGCGGCCACGGCCGGTTTCCGAGGAGATCAGTACTCGCCCGGTAGTTCGCAAGGCGGGCCTGCTCACATTTCGCGGTCGCGCATGATCCACCTCCCTTTCGACTGGCGCACCGGTGGGGAACGGGCGCGTTCTCTCGCACAGTTTGGGGGCTGGCTTCGCCTCCGCGCATACCCGGTGGCCGTGTTGTGACCCGGGCAATGGGAAGGTTGTGGCACCATCTGCCGCGCAGCGGGAAGAAAGGTGCTTCTGGTGACCGAGAATTCCGGCTCGGCCAGATCCGGCGAGACCGGTGGAGCACGCCCGGTTTCAATGGCCGCATCGACCTTCGGACGCGCGTTGCGGCAACGGCGGCAGGCGCGCGGGCTGGCCTTGCGGGACCTCCAGAAACTCGCCTATGTCGACAAAAGCCTCATCAGCCGGGTCGAACGCGGGCTCGCCCCGCCGAGCGCGGAATTCGCCGAAGCCTGCGATCGCGCGCTGGGCGCGGGCGGCGCCCTGATCGTGCTCGCCGAAGCCGCCCGCGCGGAACCCTATGTGCACCTTCCCCCGCCGCCGGACCCTTTCGTCGGCCGCGCGGAACATTTGGCGCTACTGGACGAAAAAGTGTTCACCGAAGCGGCCAAAGTCGTCTTCGTGGCCGGGCCGCCCGGAGTCGGGAAGACCGCGCTCGTCTTGAATTGGGCGAACCGGCGCCAAGAGGAGTTCGATTGCGTCCTCTGGTCGGATCTCCGCGGCTATGCGGCGGGTTCTCCCGCGCAACCCGCCGACATCCTCGACGACCTTCTGCGCTGCGTCGGGGTCCGCCCCGACCGTGTCCCCGCCGAGGAGCACATGCGGCTCGCGCTCCTGCGGGGCCTGTTGCGCGGCCAGCGCACGCTCGTCGTACTGGACAACGCCCTCGACTCGCAGCAGGTGCGGCCGGTACTGCCCGGCACCCCGGACACCACCGTGCTGATCACCAGCAGGCGACGGCTGTCCGGGCTGGTCGTCGGCACGGGCGCGGTCCAGGTCTCCTTGGAGCCGCTACAAGATCTCGAAGCGGCGCGGCTCATGGCCGACCTCATCGGCGACGAACGCGCGGCCGGTGATCCCGAAGGAGTCGGCAGGCTCGTCCGGCTGTGCGCGGCGCTGCCGCTCGCGGTGAGCATCGCCGCCGAACGGGTCGCCACGCATCCCCACCAGAGCGTCGGCGACCTCGCCCGTGAACTCGTCGCCGAGGGGCGAAGGCTGGAACTGCTCGCGGTCGACGACGACGCCGTCGGGGTCCGGGCCGCGTTCAGCTGGTCGTACCGCGCGCTGGAGGCCGACACCGCCCGGATGTTCCGGCTGCTCGGCCTCCATCCCGGGCCGCGGTTCACCGCGGGCGCGGCGGCCGCGCTCGCCGGTCTGCCGGACCACGACGCGCGACAGCTGCTCGACAAGCTCGTGCACGCGCATCTCGTCCAGCAGATCGGCGCGCGGTACTACCGGTTCCACGATCTGCTCCGCGTCTACGCCGCCGAAGAGGCCGCCGCCGCGCAATGGCGGGAGGAGCGGCAGGCGGCGGTCTCCCGGCTGACCCAGTGGTACCTCTACGCCGCCAACGCGGCGAGCTGGACGCTGACCCCGGCCCGCGACCACCACATCGACCTGGGACCCGCGCCCGAAGGCGTCGAGCCGCTCCGGTTCGCCACGTTCGACGAGGCCTACATCTGGTGCGCGTCGGAGATGCCGAGCATCACCGGTGTCGCCCGGCTGGCGCTGGACCACGGGCTGTACGAGATCGGCTGGCGGCTGCCGGTGGAGCTGTTCGACTACCACCTGCTCGGCAGGCCGTGGCAGACGTGGATCTCCAGCCACGAGGTGGCGATCGAGTCCGCGGAGGCGGGCGGCGACCTCGGCGGGCTGGCGTGGTCGGCGATCAACCTCGCCGAGGCGCACCGGCGGCGCGGCGACCTCGACCGCGCGAGCGAACTTTTCGGCCGGGCCGTAGAACTCTCGGAAGCGATCGGCGAGAACCCGAGCCTCGGCTGGGCGCTGGTCGGGCTCGGCAACATCGCGCACGAGCGGGAGAACTACGCCGAAGCCGTGCGGCTCGCCGGACAGAGCGTGGAGGTGAACGTCCGGATCGGCTACCGGCTCGGCGAAGCGACCGCGCGGGTCCACCTCGGCCGCGCGTACCGCGACCTCGGCGAGCGGGACCTGGCCCTCGAACACGGCTTGCGCGCTTTCGACGCCTACGCGAAGGACGCCGACCAGCACGGCATGGGTTTCGCCCTGGTGCCGCTGGCCAGGACCTGCCGCCGGTTCGGTGATCTGGAGCAGGCGCTCGGGTACTGCGAGCAGGCGCTGACCGCCTACCGGAACTGCGGCGACGTCTGGGGGCAGGCCGACGCGCTCGACGAACGCGGCTGCGCGCTGGCCGCGCGGGGACAGCCCGGCGAGGCCATGGCCGTCTGGCGCGACGCGCTCCAGCTCGTCATGGATCTCGACGACCGGAAGGCGAGCGTGCTGCGGGGCCGTCTCGAAGGCGCGGTCTAGAGCGGCTGAAGGGGACTTTCACCGCATGCGACTCGATGAAGGGAGCTTTCACCGCGTCGCATGCGGTGAAGGACGCTTTCAGCCCGTCCCTAGAGCCGCACCGGCAGGTTGTGCAGGCCCCGGGTGATCGCGCTCGGCCACCACACGAGCCGGTCCTCCGGCACGGTCAGCGTCATCGACGGCGCGCGGCCGAACAACGTCTCCAGTGCCGCGGACGCCTGCATCCGCGCGAGCGCGGCGCCGATGCAGATATGCGGGCCGACGCCGAAGGCCACGTGCCGCACCGGACGCTCACCCGGCCGGAAGGCGAGCGGGTCGGGGTGCACCTCCGGATCGCGATTGGCCGCCAGCAACGACAACAGGATCGGATCGCCCGCCTCCATCCGCTGCCCGGCGAGTTCCATCGGTTCGATGACGAACCGCCAGCTCGTGTTCTGCAGCGGGGTGTCGCGGCGCAGGACCTCCTCGATGACGAGCGTCAGGTGTGCGCCGTCGGCGCGGGCGCGGGCCGCCTCCTCCGGATGCGTGATGAGGGTCAGCGCGGTGGACGCGATGAGGCTGATCGTCGTCTCGTGCCCGGCGATCAGGGTGAGGAACGCCGTCGCGGCGACCTCGTCGCCGGTCAGTTTCCCGGCGGCCTCCTGGGCGAGGAGGTCGCTGATCAGGTCCGCCCCCGGTTCGGCGCGTTTGCGGGCGACGACGTCGGCGAGCACCGCGTCCAGATCGTCGGTCGCCTTGAGCATCGACGCCATGTCCGTGACGTCGCCGGCGGCGACCACCAGCGCGGGCGGGCGGATCTCGTCCAGCAGGCCGTCCGGGATGCCGATCAGCTCGCAGATCGACCGGATTCCCAGTGGGTACGCGAAATCCTCGACGAGGTCGCCCTCGCCCTTGTCCAGTATCGGGTCGAGCAGTTCGTTCGCGAGCCGGTGCGTGCGGTCGCGCATGTGCTGCAGCCGCCGCGGCCCGAAGGCACCGGCGCAGGCCTTGCGCAGCCGTGCGTGTTCGTCGCCCTCGAAGTTGTTCATATGCCCGATGAGCGTGGGCCGGTGGTCGGCGGGCAGCCCGAGGTTGGCCTTGCGCCAGTGGTCCGCCGCGACGGACGGGCATTTGGACAAACGCGGGTCGGCCATCGCGGAAACGACGTCCGCGTGCCGGGTCAGCAGCCAGGTCCAGGTGTCACCGGGAAGCGGAAGCCGGAACGCGGGGGCGTTCGCCCGGAGCCATGCGTAGGCGGGTGAGGGATCCCTGTCGAATTCCGGGCCGAACATGACGGGAACCGCGGCGGCGTCGTATGCGGCATCAGACATACGAGCCACGATGCCAGCCGGCGGCGGAAGAGCGTCCGGCGAACGCGGATATCGGCCTGTCTCACGCGATCGTCAACGCGGTCCCCCTGTCACCCCCTTGTGGTGACCCAGCAAGATCGAAGCGGGTGCGGTGCGTAGCGGTGGGAGGTGACCCTCGTCAGCGAGTTCGGCAAGCACGACCCTGCCACGGTCTCGGTGCGGCCGCGCGGTTCGCTCCGGGGTTTCGCCGACACCGTCGGCCTCGCCGCTGCCCGCGTCTGGCGGTTGCGTGGCCGTGCCTGGAACACCCTCCGGCATCCGGCGGGGTGGGAACTGTGGCGGCTGCCGCCCGCGGCGGTCTTCTGGATGCTCGGTACCGAGATCGCGGTCGCGGCCTGGGCGCTGTACAGCGGGTTCAAGGCTTCCGCCACGACCACCGATCTCGTCCGCTTCGGCGTGATCGCGGGCTGCGCGATCTGGTACGTCGTCCAGACGCAGCATCCCGAGGAGCAGCGCCGGGCCGACGACCGGCGCGGCGAGCACATCGACCAGACCGCCGTCTGGCTGGGCGGCGCGGCCGTCCTGCTGCCGCCCGCGTTGTCACTCGCGCTGCTGCTGATGGTGCGCGTGCAGCGCTACTCCATCGCGCACAAGGCGATGACGACGTTCCTCTTCACCACCGCCGCGCACGCCGCCTCCATCCTCGGCGTGCACACGATCACCGAACTGACGGCACTGCACACCTGGCTCGAATCGGGCACGCTCCCCCAGCAGCCGGGTGACATCGCGGTCGCCGCCGTCGCGCTGGTGGGCGCCGCGCTCTGGTACTTCGCGTCGCAGACGCTCCTGATCAGCATCGCGCGCGGCCTGGCGTGGGGCGGCTGGCGGCGGCAGAAGCTGATCGGCAGCTGGGCCGACAACGCGGACTTCGTCTACGCGCTGCAACTCGCCGCGTGCACCACGATCCTCGGCGCGGTCAACATCGCGCTGGTGCCGCTCGTGATGATCGGGGTCGCGCTGCGGTCGACCCGGCTCTCGCAGGCGCTGGCGGACACGATCGCGCGCAGCCAGCGTGACCGGAAGACCGGACTGCTGACCGAGGACTCGTTCCACGCCCCCGCGGCGCTGCGGCTGCTCGAAGACCAGACCGGACGGCGGCCGACGGCGTTCCTGATGCTGGACCTCGACCACTTCAAGCAGTGGAACGACAAATACGGGCATTCCGGCGGCGACATCGTGCTCGGTTGCGTCAGTGCCGTGCTGCGGCAGAACACCCGCTCCACCGACATCGTCGGGCGCTGGGGTGGCGAGGAGTTCTCGGTACTGCTGCCGGATACCACCCGCGAAGAGGCGATGCGGATCGCCGAGCGGATCCGGACGGCCGTCGCGAAGACCGCCATCACCGGCCTGACCGAACTCGCCAGCGGGCACGCCACCAACGAACCCCGCGCGGTGGGGCCGATCCACGGCTGCACCGTGTCGATCGGCGTCGGCCTCTCGCCCGAACATTCGACGGACTACGGCGAGCTGTTCCGTGCGGCCGACGCTGCCATGTACCAAGCGAAACGGAACGGGCGGAACCGCGTGGTCGTGGCACCGTCCGCGGTCCCGCCTTCGCCCCGGACGCCGACGTCGCCGTTGAGCCGGGCCGGAGACTCGCGCCGGGATTGACGTAAGACGCGTGCTTCCAGCCATAACTCGCGTGATCGGAGGCGCGACTCGCGAGTTACGGCCCAAGCCGCGTCAGCGACGGGTCACCAGACGGGTCTCGAGCAGATCGCCGACCACCCTGGTCTCCACTCCGGTCCGCCGTTCGAACGCGGATCCGCGCAAGGGCCACAGCGCGACCAGCACGATTCCCACCGCCGCGCACGCGGCCAGCACCAGCGCGGCGACGAACTGGGCGGCCCCGGCGGTCGCCGTGCTCAGCACCGCGAAGCCGATCAGGACGATCCCGGTGGGCAGCACCGCGGCCAGCGCGACCAGCGAAGCGGGGGTACGGCGCAGGTCCCGGCGCCGGGTGGTCAGCCAGGCGGCGAGCAGGCAGGCGAACGACGCCGCCAGCAGGCAGGCACCCGCCGTGTCGCTGAGCCGATGCCAGCCCAGCGCGATGGTCGACGACGCGACCCAGGCGACGGCGACGCCGCCGATCCCGATGATCACCGGGCGGAACCGCTGCGGCAGAACGAAAGCGAGCGCCATCAAGATGGCCATGGCGGCGCTGACGTGCCCGCTGGGGAAACTGTTGTGCCCCGGCCCGCGGCCGCCGTCGGGCAGTTCGGGGCGGACGAGGACATAGAGCTTCAGCAACTGCGCGGCGATCAGAGGGAGCACGAGGACGCTCAGCGCGGGAACAAGGAGGCCCGGTTTGCGCCGGAGCAGCGCCAGGACGACAAGCCCGATCCCGGCGGCGCCGATCACGAGCACCATGTCCTGGTCGCGCAGCGGTCCCGCCCAGTCCATTGTGGACCACTGGCCGGACTGCGCGCTGCGGACGACGCCGTTCTCCGCGAGCTGCCCGGCCGACGTGTGCACGAAGAGCACATAGGTCACGAGGAACGCGACGGCCAGTCCCAGTCCGGTGGCGAGCTGGAACACGGCCCTGGAGAGGGTCCGCCTGGTCTCGGCGTGCCGTCCCGGCAGCGGACGGCGGGCGTGGGTCGGCTTCGCTTCGTGGGTGAGTAGGGCCATACGTCTCACTGTCCCCACGACGTTTAGCCGTGAGGTCCGGACAATGTCATGGTTCTGCTACAAGATCGAGCCGAGTCGCACACGCGCGAAGACATCCGAATAATGGCGGCGTGGCAAGTGTCCTTTTGATCGAAGACGACGCGTCCGTGCGGGAGGGGCTGGAACTCGCGCTGCGCCGTCAGGCGCACACCGTCCACACCGCCGAGAGCGGTGAGCTCGGGCTGGAGAAACTGCGGGTGTTCCAGCCCGACATCGTCGTGCTGGACCTGATGCTCCCCGGCATCGACGGCTTCGAGACCTGCCGCCGCATCCGCTCGGCGGGCGAGGTGCCGATCATCATGCTCACCGCCCGCAGCGACGACTTCGACATCGTGGCCGGGCTGGAGGCCGGCGCCGACGACTACGTGACCAAGCCGATCGAACCCCGCGTGCTCGACGCCCGGATCCGGGCGGTGCTGCGGCGCGCGGTGAGCGAGAAGCCCGCGACCGACGACGCCGCCGGCGAGCGGCACGGCGGCCTGGTCATCGACCGGGCGGGCCTGGTGGTCACGAAGAACGGCGAGCCGGTCTCGCTCACCCCGACCGAGCTGAAACTGCTGCTGGAGCTGTCGCGCACGCCCGGCCAGGTCTACAGCCGCCAGCAGATCCTCTCCGCCGTCTGGGATCACGACTACCTCGGCGACTCCCGGCTGGTCGACGCCTGTGTCCAGCGGCTGCGCGCGAAGATCGAAGACGTTCCCGCGAAACCCGAACACGTCCAGACAGTCCGCGGCTTCGGGTACCGGTTCGGCCGTTCATGAGGCTGCTCTCCGGGCTGCGGCCCCGGCTCATCCTGGCCTTCGCGGCGATGACGATCATCGGGGCGGCGGCCGCGGCGGGGGCGAGCTACGTCTCGGCGAGGAACGCGATCCTCAAGGCCGTCCAGGACGCGGCGATGGACCAGCTGAAGGACCGGGTCGGCGCCTACGCCCGCCCGCTGTCCACGCCACCGACCCAGGACCAGCTCAACGACTTCGCGGGCAGCCTGCGGTTGAACGCCGTCGCGGTCAGCGGGAACCTGCGGTCGGTCAACGGCCCCGACCTGACCAGGTTCTCGACCGAACTGCGGCGGACGGTCGCGGGCGACATCCGGATCCAGTTCCAGCGGCTCGACCGCGACGACGGCCCCGAACTCCAGGTGGGCCTGCCGGTGCTGACGCGGCAACCCGACGGGTCGATGGGGGCCAGTGGCATCGAGGTCTATTCGCTCACCTCGCTCGTCCAGCAGCAACAGGCCATCGACGAACTCGCGAAATCGGCCTGGCAGACGGCCGCGCTCGTCCTTCCGCTGGCCGCGGCCCTCGCCCTGCTCGCGGCGAGACAGGTGCTGAGACCGGTTCGGGCGCTCAACACCGCCGCCGCCCAGCTCGGTGAGGGCAGGCTCGACGTCCGGCTGCCAGCCAAGGGGTCCGACGAGCTGGCCGAACTGGTCACGACCTTCAACAACACCGCCGCCGAACTGGAACGCACCGTCGGCGAGCTGAGAGCCATGGAGGCCGACGCGCGCCGGTTCGTCGCCGACGTCTCGCACGAGCTCCGCACGCCGCTCGCGGCGATGAACGCGGTCACCGACGTCCTCGACGAGGACGCGGACACCCTGCCGCCGGACACCGCCGTCGCGGCACGGCTGGTCTCGGGCGAGACCAGGAGGCTGACCCGGCTGGTCCAGGACCTGGTCGAGATCTCCCGGTTCGACGCGGGCCGCGCCGAACTCGTACTCGACGAATGGGATCTCGCGACGGCGATCCGGGACAGTCTCGACGCCCGCGGCTGGCGCGAGGGCGCAGACCTGGTCACCGACCTGCCGGAAGGGGTACTCGCCCGCGTCGACCGGCGGCGGCTCGACCTGATCGTGGCCAATCTCGTCGGCAACGCGTTCCGGCACGGCGCGGCCCCGGTGGAAGTCCGTCTGCGCGCCGGCGGCGACGGCGTCACCCTGGAGGTCGAGGACCATGGGCCCGGTATCGATCCCGAGGTCCTGCCGCATGTGTTCGACCGGTTCACCAAGGCCGACACCGCCCGCGCCCGTTCCGAGGGCAGCGGGCTGGGCCTGGCGATCGCGCTGGAGAACGCCCGTCTGCACGGCGGCGACATCACCGCCGCCGACACCGGGCACGGCGCCCGGTTCGTCCTGCGCCTGCCGCACCGGACCGAAGGAGGGACGCGATGAGAAGGGCCCTGGTATTGCTCGCCCTCGCGGCCGCGACGCTGGTGGCGGCCTGCGGCGTCCAGCCGACCGGCGTCGTCCCGGCGGGGCCCGGACCGTCGATCCGCGCGACCACGGGGACCTACGTTCGCGCCGGTCTGACGCTGTACTTCGTCTCCGACGGCCGTGTCATCCCGGTGGCCCGGCCCAGCGAAGGCTTCATCTCCCCCGAAGGCGCGGTCACGATGCTGCTCAAGGGACCGACCGAGCGGGAAGCCGCGCAGGGGCTCACCACCTTCGTCCCGCCGGAGATCGGGCGGGTCGAGGTGTATTCAGGCAACCCGATGTCGATCGTGCTGCCGTTCTCCGTCCGCAAACTGTCCGATCAGGCCATCAACCAGCTGGTCTGCACGACGATCGCGGCCTCGGCGGACACCGGACGGGCTCCGGTCACCCCGGGAGTGAACGTGTCCTCACCGGACGACAAGATGTACTTCCAGTCCTGCAAAGCGGACTGAACTCGTCACTCACAGTGCTCACATAAAAGCACTTCTTGTGTCTGTACGGACGTGAGCCTCTTTTGGTTCACGGATCACCGTAACTGTGGGCGAACACACTCGGGCGTGACATTGCCGTGTCCTTTTCGTAATGTTGCCCGGAGCTCGCGGCCCCCGACGCGAGTTCCCGTCCCCGAAGTGGTGAGTGATCAGAGAAATGGCCGGCAGACATCGCAAGAACAAGGCTCCGCAGTGGAAGCTCCCCGCGGGTATCGCGGCAGCGGTCGCCACGGCGCTCCCGGCGTCGATGTGGCTGACCACCGCAGGTTCCCCCGACGTCGAAGCGGCCAGTGCCGCGCTCGCGGTGAAGGCTCCCCCGTCCTCCAGCGTGACGCCCCCGCCGTCGACCAGCAGCACCCCGCCCTCCAGCACGACGACCACACCGCCTCCGTCCACCTCCTCGGCTCCCCCGAAGCCGACGACGTCGACCAAGGCCCCCGCGCCGGTCAAGAAGACCGTGCCCGCCGCGACGGCGTGCTCCACCGACCTCGCCGGCACCAAACCGCACGTGGCCCAGGTCGGTAACCACGTCAAGGCGAAGTTCGGCGTCAAGACCGTCGGCGGTGTCGCCGGCCGGGCGAACGCCAGCGACCACCCCTCCGGCCTCGCGCTGGACTTCATGGTGGACACCGCCACCGGCAACGCGATCGCCGAGTACCTCATGGCCAACCAGAAGGACTTCGGCGTCACCTACGTCATCTGGCGCCAGCGCTACAACGACGGCAGCGGCTGGGACACCATGGAGGACCGCGGCGGCGCGACCGCCAACCACATGGACCACGTCCACGTCTCCTTCGCCAAGAGCGCGAAGGTCACCGTCAGCTGCTAACGATTCCGGGCGGGCCGCTCGCCGGGCTGGATCACCGGTCGTCCGACGACCTCTTCCACGCCTTTGACGGCGAGCCGGTCCGCCCGCTCGTTCTCCGGATGCCCGGCGTGGCCCTTGACCCAATGCCATTCGACGTCGTGCCGTGACGCGGCCTCGTCGAGACGGCGCCACAGATCGGCGTTCTTGACCGGCGTCTTGGCCGAGGTCATCCAGCCGTTGTTCTTCCAGTTCCGCACCCAGCTGGTGATGCCGTTCCGGACATAGGTGCTGTCGGTGTAGATGTCCACCGTGACCCGGCGCTTCAGGCTTTCCAACGCCTCGATGGGCGCGGTCAGCTCCATCCGGTTGTTCGTGGTCGGCCCGGGATCCCCGCCGTAGATCTCCTTCTCGACGGTGCCGTACCGCAGCACCGCGCCCCAGCCGCCGGGACCGGGATTCCCGCTGCACGCGCCATCGGTGTAGATCTCGACTTCCGCCACCGGGACACCCTAGCGACGGGTTCAGTCCGGCAGCAGCGGCACCCACGGCCGCTCGGCCTGCCCCAGATGCACCGCGCGCGTGATGGATTTCGACCCGAACCGGTCCCGGACGGTGTCGAGCGTCGTATCGAGCGCGTCCCTCGGCTTCGCACCGAACGGCAAGGCCAGCTGGATCGCGTCGTCCTTCGACAGATTCGTGAGCGCCAGCCCGATCAGCGTGAGCCCGCGTTCGTCGATCAGCGGTCTCGCCGCCGCGAGCAGGTCTCGGGCCGCCGCGACGATCGCGCCGGTCTGTTCCGTCGCCTCCATGAGGGTGTGCGAACGCGTCGCCTTGGTGAAGTCGGCGAACCGCATCCGCAACACGACGGTGCGGCACACCCGGTGCGCCGCCCGCAGGCGACGGGCGAGGCGGTCGGCGAGGGTCAGCAGCATCGCGTCGAGTTCGGCGGGTGACCGCGGCCTGCTGCCGAGCGCGTGCTGCGCCCCGATCGACCGGCGGCGACGGCCCGTCTGCACGCGGCGGGGGTCGTCGTTGTGGGACAGGGCGTGCAGGTGGGTGCCGACGCCGCGGCCGAGCATCCGGACGAGTTCCTTCTCCCCGAACCCCTCCATCTGCCCGACCGTCGTCACGCCGCGCTCGCGCAGCTTCTGTGCCGTCACCTTGCCGACACCCCACAGCCGCTCGACGGGAAGCGGGTGCAGGAACTCCAGCTCCTTGTCGTGCGGTACGACGAGGAGGCCGTCGGGTTTCGCGACGCCGCTGGCCACCTTCGCGAGGAACTTCGTCCTCGCCACGCCCACGGTGATCGGCAGGCCGACCTGCTCCAGGACGTCCTTGCGCAGTTTCGCCGCGATCCGGCTCGGCGTGCCCGCGATCTTCAGCAGCCCGCCGACGTCGAGGAAGGCCTCGTCGATCGAGATGCCTTCCACGAGCGGCGTCGTGTTGCCGAAGACCTCGAAGACCGCCTTGCTCGCCGCCGAATACGCGTGCATCCGGGGCGGGACCACGATCGCGTCCGGGCACAACCGCCGCGCCTGGCCGCCGCCCATCGCCGTGCGGACGCCGAACGCCTTGGCCTCGTAACTGGCCGCCAGCACCACGCCGCCGCCGACGATGACCGGCCGCCCGCGCAACCTGGGGTCGTCACGCTGCTCGACCGACGCGTAGAACGAGTCCAGGTCGGCGTGCAGGATGGGACCCTCGGTCGTCATAGAACATATGTTCGCATCAAACGGCCCAACGACCAAGCACCCGGCTCAGTCGAACGGCGGCCCGGAGTAAGAAACCCGGTGCTTGAAGACCTCCCCGTCCCGGATCTCGGCGGAGTACGTCGGCCTCGGCGAGATCGCGCGCCAGGCGTTCAGCACCTCCTCCGACTCCCAGTACTCGAAGATGTTCACCCGGCCCGGTTCCAGCGTGTCCGCCGAGATCACCAGGTCGAGACATCCGGGGTAGGCCCGCGCCTTCTCGACGATCACCTGATGCCCGGCCACGTACCGGTCCCGCTCCTCCGGGTCGACGTACACCTTGCCCGCCACGATCACGGTCATCTCTCTATCCCTTCGTCCGGTCGGTTCACCCCACCGACGAACGCGGACGCCGGGAACCGACACGGGCGCGGACGAAATCCGTCACCGATCGCCCGCCGGCGAAACACCAGATCGCGATCACCGGGTCGCAGATCGCGCAGCCGAACGACGAATCGTGCAGGAACGGGATGATCGGTGCCCCCTTGAGGTGGTGGACGACGTCCCAGCCGGTGTGCAGCAGCCAGGCGATACCGATGAACGTCCAGGATTCGAGGCCACGGTAAGCCACGTAGGTCACGACCGCGGCGAACGCGAACTCCCAGATCCCGAGGCCGCCGCCACTCAGATAGGCGGCGCCCGCCCCCGCCACCATGATCGCGTTGAAGCGGCGGCGGTGCGGTTCGTGGATCAGCGACATCAGCACGACATAGACGAGGCCGACGAGAATCGGCGCGATGATCATCATGGTTCGACGCTAGAACCGGCCGCGGCACGCTCCCAGTGGCGTGAACGACGCCTTCCAACGGGATCTCGCCATCGGGCGGGTACCTTACGGCCATGCACACCGTCGCCGTCCTCGCGCTGGACAAGGTGATCCCGTTCGACCTCTCGACGCCGATCGAGGTCTTCACCCGCACCCGGCTCGCGGACGGAAGCGCCGGCTACCGGCTGCTCGTCTGCGCCGAACACCCGGAGGTCGACGCCGGGCACTTCACCCTGCGCGCGCCATGGGGACTGGAGGCACTGCGCGAGGCCGACACGATCATCGTCCCCGGCACCGCGGACCCGGCCGGGCCGTTGCCGGAAACCGTCCGCGACGCGCTCACGTCGGCCGCCGCGAGAGGCACGCGGATCGCCTCGATCTGTTCCGGCACCTTCGTTCTCGCCGCCGCGGGCCTGCTCGACGGCCTTCGCGCCACCACCCACTGGGTCGCCGCCGAGGCGTTGGCCGCGGCGTATCCGGAGATCGATGTCGATCCGGACGTGCTCTATGTCGACAACGGGCAGATCCTGACGTCCGCGGGCGCCGCCGCCGGCCTGGATCTGTGCCTGCATCTGATCCGGCGGGACCACGGCTCCGCGATCGCGGCCGACGCCGCCCGCCTTTCGGTCATGGCGCTGGAACGCGAGGGCGGGCAGGCGCAGTTCATCGCGTTGCGGCATCCGCCCGCTCCCCGAGGCACGGCCTTGGAGCCCACTCTGCTCTGGATGCAGGAGAATCTCGCGCGCGAGCTCACCTTGGCCGACATCGCCGCCCGCGCCGGGATGAGCACGCGCACCCTGATCCGGCATTTCCGCGAGCAGACCGGGACGACGCCGCTGCAATGGCTGCACCGCGCGAGGGTCCGGCAGGCACAGCATCTGCTGGAGACCACTCAGCACGCGGTCGAACGGATCGGCGCCGAGGTCGGTTTCGGTTCGCCTACCGCGTTCCGCGACCGGTTCAAGCGCACGACCGGCGTCAGCCCCGGCACCTATCGGCGCGCTTTCCGTTAAGCGGCGACGGCCAGGCCGGTGTCCGACGCCCGCGCCCGGGCCTGTTCGGCGAATCGCTTCCGGGCGGCGACGACTCTGAGCCAGCGTTCCGAGCGCTCGGCGTCCAGGTCGAAGGTGGCGCGGGCGAGCACTTCGGCGGCGCGTGCGGCGGAGTCGATCTCCGCGGCGGCGCCCAGGTAGTCGCCCGCGTCGATCAGCTTGTAGGCGTGACGCATCTCGGTCTGCGCGGTCGAGTAGATGGCGTAGGCGGCGAGGTTGTTCGCCAGCGGGCCCAGTGAATGCGACATCGGATTCTCCGTTCCTTCTCTTACTCACACGTCGAACGGGCCCGCGCCGGTTCGACACGGCGAACGGATTTTTCTCGAGGGTTGCGCCGAGTGGCCGAGTCACGACAGCCTGAAGCGCATGCCAGCCCGAGCGGCGTCGTTCCGCAGTGTCTTCGCGGTCGCAGGATTCCGCCGGATCTGGCTCGCGCATCTGCTCTCGGTCGCGGGCGACCAGCTGGCCAGGGTCGCGCTCACGGTGCTGGTGTTCGACCGGACGTCGTCGGCAGGCTGGGCCTCCGCGGCGTACGCGCTGACCTTCGTGCCCGACCTCCTCGGCGGCGCGCTGGGCGGCGTCGCGGACCGGTTCTCGCGGCGCACGGTGATGGTGGTGACCGACGTCGGCCGCGCCGTCCTTATCGCGCTGATGGCGGTGCCGGGGCTCCCGCTGCCCGTCGCGGCCGCGTTGTTGTTCCTCGTGCAGCTGATGGCCGGGCCGTTCCACGCTGCCCGGCAGGCGATGCTGCCGGATCTGCTCGATCCGGACCGGCTGGTCGTCGGCCAGGCCGTCATCTCGTCCACGTACCAGGCCGGGCTCGTGGTGGGCTTCGGCGCGGGCGCCGCCGTCGTCACCGGCCTCGGCGTGCCGGGTGCGCTGCTGATCGACGCGGGAACGTTCGCGCTGTCGGCGCTCATGCTCCACTTCGGGCTCGAACGATTCCCGCCATCGGCACCCGCTCACCACGAACGTCCGTCTCTGATCGCGGGCTGCCGCCTGGTGGCGCGCGACCGCAAGCTGCGCTGGTTGCTGCTCATCGCCTGCTGCTGCGGTTTCTACGTCGTCCCCGAGGGCCTCGCCGTCCCGGTCGCCGCCGAACTGGGCGGCGCGGGCGCGCTGCCGTGGCTGCTGGCCGCGAACCCGGTCGGTTCGGTGCTCGGCGGCATCCTGCTGAGCCGCGTCCCGCGCGAACGGCAGGTCCGGGTGCTGGGCGCGCTGGCGGTGGCGAGCAGTCTGGTGCTGATCCCGACCGGCTGGGCTCCGGGTCTGGTCACGATCGTCGTGCTGTGGACGATCTCGGGGGTGTTCTCCGCGCACGACATGATCACGCAGACGCAGTACAGCCTCGCCGCGCCGCCTGCCCAGCGCGGTCAGGTGATCGGGGTGGCGATCGCGGCGTTGCGGGCGGCTCAGGCGGCCGGGATCGCGGTGGCCGGGCTGCTGGCCCAGGTCGTCGCGCCGACCACCGTGGTCACCGTCGCGGCGGCCGCGGGTGTGGTGGTCGCCGCCGTCGCCGGGATGGGCTGGTCACGGGCGGTGTCGTCCCGCCGCGGCCTGGCGGAATCCGAAGATCCCGCAGGGCCTGCCGGCGGGACGACGCCCGTTGGGGAGCACGGTTCCTGACACATCACGTCCAGTTGTTGTCACGACGGGTCGTCCAGTTGTTGTCACGCACTACGTTCACCTCCCTTCGCGAAGCCGCGCGCTCGTGGGCGAGATCACTCACGTCCAGTTGTTGTCCCGCATGCCGTTCACCTCCCTCGAAATAGCCATCTATCCGGCAAAACACTCACCAGTTGTTGTCCTGCATCGGTGCACCTCCCGCCTTTCGGTTGGGCTGTCCGGGGGAATTCGGCGCCGCCGGTCTTATCGTCGAAGACAACGCGGTCGTCGCCGTCCCGGTTCGATTACGGTGTAGATCACCGACGGAAGAGGGTGTGTGGACGGACGACTCGGCGGCGCGCGGCGGCGGCTCAGGGCCTGGCACCTGTGGAGCCTGCCGCGACCTGTGCGTTCCTACGTCCTGGTCGTGAATCTCATCGCAGTCCTCTCGACCGCCGCCACGGCCCGGCTGGTCCCGGTGACCGGTACCGACCTCGTGCGGTTCGGCGTCTTGGCGCTGTGCGCGGCCATCGCGATCGAGGGCACCCGGCAAATCGAACGCCAACGGGAGTACGACAGGGCCCCGTCGGTCGCCTACGTCGACACCAAGGCGGTGTGGAGCGTCGCCGCCGTCATCGCGCTGCCGCCGGTGCTCGCCGCCGCGATGGTCGTGGTGACCTACACCATCGCATGGCTGCGGATCTGGCCGCACCAACGGCCGGTTCTCCCCCATCGGTGGATCTTCTCCGCCGCGACGGTCCTTTGTGGCACTCAAGCCGCCGTCGTCGTCCTCAGCCTCGGCATGCGCCACTACCCCGGTGCGCCCGATTCCGGGCTGCTCGCCGGGCTGGGCGACCTCGCCGTCATCATCGTGGCCGCGGCCTTGCGGTGGGCGATCAACACCGCGCTGGTGATGATCGCGATCGCGCTCTCGTCCCCGCCGAAGTCGGTCAGCGAACTGTTCTCCGGGTTCGGCGACCAGATCCTGGAGGCGGGCGCGCTCGGCCTCGGTCTCGTGACGGCCGTCGTCCTCGTGCAGGCCAACCCGCTGGTACTGGTCGGGGTCGTCATCGCGCTGGTCGCGCTGCATCGCGGGCTCCTGCTGACGCAGTACCGGCGGGACGCGCACACCGACGCCACCACCGGTCTCGTCACGAAACGCCGCTGGCGTCAGCTGGCCGAAGAGCAGCTCGGCCGGACGCGCGCCGGACGCAAACTCGGCGTGCTGTTCCTCGACCTCGACAATTTCAAGACGATCAACGACACCTACGGCCATCCCAACGGCGACCTCGTCCTGCGCGCGGTCGGCGACGCGCTGCGCGCCGAGATCCGCGAGCAGGATGTCTGCGGACGGTGGGGCGGCGAGGAGTTCGCGATCGTCATCCCGGACATCCACGGCGAGGAGACGCTGCTCCAGGTTGCCGAACGGATCCGGCATCAGGTGGCGGTGGTGTCGGTCGCGCTGCCCGATCGCGACACCGTGCTGACCGATCTGACGGTGTCGATCGGCGGTGCGCTGTATCCGGCCGCCAACATCACCAGCGTCGACGATCTGCTCGTCGCCACCGACATGGCGCTCTACCGCGCGAAACAAGGCGGCCGCAACAGGGTCGAATTGGCTCCGCCCGCGCAGTAGGCTTCGCCCCGTCTGGGGAGGCGAGATGGAGCGATTCGCTCGGGGTCCGGTCGGTCTGGTGGTCGCGATCCAGGTCCTGGTACTGACACTGCTGTCCGGCCGGTACGGCTTCCATCGGGACGAGCTGTACTTCCTCGCCGCCGGGAAACGGCTCGACTGGGGCTATGTCGATCAGCCTTCGCTGACGCCCTTGCTCGCGAGGATCTCCACCGACGTCTTCGGTGCCACTCCCGCCGGTCTGCGCGTGGCCGCGACACTGTGCGCCGCCGCGACGGTGATCTTGCTGGCACTGGTCGCCCGCGAATTCGGTGGTGGGCGCGGCACGCAGGTCCTCACCGCCGCGATGACCGCGCTGGCGGCGTTCGTCGTGGTCGACGGGCACATGCTGTCGACCGCCACCGTCGACATGCTGGTCTGGAGCGCGCTGGGCCTGGTGATCCTGCGCCTGTTCCGCACCGGCGACGGGCGATGGTGGCTCGCGATCGGCGCCGTCGTCGGCATCGGCATGGAGGGCAAGTGGCTCGTCCTGCTGATGGTCGCCTCGATCGGCCTGGCGGTACTCGCCGTCGGCCCGCGGACGGTGTTCCGCACCGGCTGGCTCCCCGCCGGAATCCTGCTCGCGCTCGTCCTGGCCGCACCAGGTCTGATCTGGCAGGCGGCACACGATTTCCCTTTGCTGACCGTGGCTTCCGGTATCAGCGAGGACGACGGCGCGGAGAACCGGATCCTGTTCGTGCCGATGCAGTTGCTCTATCTCTCCCCCGTGGCGGTGCCGGTCTGGATCGCCGGCGGACTCAGGCTGTGGCGTGATCCTCAACTGCGCTGGGCCCGTTCATTAGCGCTGGCGTATCCCGTGCTGTGCGTGATTTTGCTGGTGCTGGGCGGGAAACCCTACTACTCGGCGCCTTTCCTGTTGCTGCTCGCGGCCGCCGGCGCCGACCCCTGCCTGCGCTGGCTCGACCGCACATGGCGCCGCACTCTCGCTGTCGCCCTGGCTTTCGCGGGTGCGGCCGTGTCCCTCGTCGTCGGACTGCCTCTGCTGCCGCCGTCCGCGCTGGCGCCGATCCTGGCCGTGAACAAGGAGCAAGGCGAGCAAGTGGGGTGGCCGGAGTTGGCCTCTTCAGTCACCCGGGTTTGGGAGCGGATCCCCGCGGAGCAGCGTTCGGCCGCGGTGATCTTCACGCGGAACTACGGACAGGCGGGAGCTTTGGAACACTACGGGCTTCCCGCGGTGCACTCGGGGCATATGTCCTATGCGGACTGGGGGCCTCCTCCTGACATTTTCGGTCCGGTTGTCGTCGTGGGACCGTACCTACCGGCGTGGTTCACCGGATGCCACGAGGCGGCCGTGCACGACAATGGCCTCGGAGTGGAGAACGAGGAGCAAGGAGTGCGGATTTCCTTGTGCGCGGGGACTTCCCGGCCTTGGTCTGCGTTGTGGGGCGAGTTGCGGCATTACTACTGAGTCGTTGCCGTGTAACGGAAACTCGCGTGGTTCCGGAAATTGTCGGTGGTCGGTTGTAGCTTCTGGGTGTGGATACACGCAACGCCACTGTGGCGCTACTCAAGGAAATCATTGCTTCTGACGTGTTGAAGGAGGTCAATGCCGAGCTGGATTCGTTGGAGGACAAGGATGCTGTCGACGCTGCCGTGGCGGCGTCGGAAGGAATCGCACGACTCGAGGCGGTCCGGTTCCGCGCGTTGGCGCAGCTGAACCGGCACCGTGGCGGCGCGGCGAGTGTGGTGCAGGAGGTCGCGTTCGCTTTGTCCGTTGTAGGCGGTCACGCCGCTGGGCTGGTGTCGACGGCGGCGGCGTTGACGACCCGGCTGCCCCGCACACTCGGGCTGCTGGACCGCGGACAGGTGGGCGGCTACGGGGCGATGAAAGTCGCGACCGCCACGGCGTGGCTGTCCGACGAGGACGCCCGCGCGGTGGACGCGGTGTTGGAGGATCGGTTGCCCGGCCGGAATTCGGAGCAGATCCGGAAGGCGGCGAGCCACGCGGCGATCATGGCCGACCGGGACGGCGCCGCCCGGCGGGCGGAACGGCACCGCGCGGGGCGCCGGTTGTCGCTCCGGCACGGCGAGACCGGGGTCGCCTCGATCGAGGTCGAAGACGGTCCGGTGGAGAAGGTCGCCGCCGCCTACACGCGGATCGATCGTGAGGCACGGGCGCTCAAAACCGGCGGTGAGACCCGCACCCTCGACCAGCTGCGCGCCGACGTCGCCCTCGACCTCCTGCTGGGCGGACAGGGCGGCACGACTGAGCGGTCCGAGGTGTTCCTCTACATGGACCTCGACACCTACCTCGGCGTGAACGAGGACCCGGCCGAGCTGGCCGGACACGGGCATATCCCAGGGTCGCTGGCCCGGGAGATCGCGTCGGGACCGGACACGGTGTTGCGGCGGATCATCACCGACCCACTCTCCGGGCAGGTCCTCGATTTGGGGCGGGGCGGTATCGGCCCACCGCCGGGCTGGGCGAGTTCGTGCGGGTGCGGGACCGGGAATGCCGAAGACCCGGCTGCCACCGCGTCGCCCAGGCCTGCGACCTCGACCATGCGGTGCCGTGGCAGCACGGCGGTCACACCACCGACACCGAACTGGTGGATCTCTGCCGCCGCGACCACCGTTTGAAAGACGAACCCGCCTGGACCTACCGGCTAGCCGCCGATGGCACCCTCACCATCACCACACCCACCGCACAGAGCTACGACAGCACCCCACCGCCACTACACGAACCCCGCACCGACCAACCACCGTTCTGAGACCGTCGCCGGAATTCGGCTACGACGCCCCTCGCGGTTCGTGGCTACCGATGCCGCAACGTCCGCCCCCACCACGGCCCCGTGCGGAGGAACGCCACCGTTCTGGCCACGTCTCCGAAAACGACGACAGCTCGTTCGAGGGCACAATGCAGATCACCGACGCCTGGCGACGTACCGTCCCAAACGCACTCCCGACCTACACCCGCTCGCAGCGTCGCCGAAACCTGACCACGCACCCCCGGGCGACTCGCAACGACCCAACTGTCGCCACCCTGCCCCTGCCGTCGCCGGAAAACGGCAACGGGTGATGCCTTCGCGGAGACAAGCCCGGTCGTCGCCGGAATTCGGCTATGGGACCACCGCATGGCCCTACGCAATGGCATCTCGCACTTCGTGGCTGCGCCCGCCCATGCCGCTGGCCCCAGCCCCGAGCGCCCGCCACCGGTCCCACCCGCCGCCGAAAAATGGCCACAGCTCGATCGAGGGCGCGATGCAGCTCACCACCGCCTGGCGACGCACTGTCCCGTGCCGCCACCCCGGCCGAGCGCCGACGCCCCTGCCGTCACCGAAAAACGACCACGGCGCCATCGAGAGCCGCCATCACGACCCGAAATCACCCGACGACGAGCCGTCCCGCACGTGCTCCCTACTCACCATCGCCAGAAACCGACCACGACACCACAGACCGACTCGCCACACCCCAACAGCCGAGCACTCCACTCCCGGCCGTCGCCGGAAGCCGGCGACCCCACCACACCGGACCGAACCAGCCCCGACCCGCCGGAACATCCCCCGATGAAACCGGCGTGAACACCGGATGACACCTCGCGAACCGGGCTACCAAGCCGAACCCCCAGTTGTCCACTTCATGACGTCATCGGGCTCCTCCGCTAGGTGTTCCAGGACACTTTTTGGCGGGTTCCTACAACACCCGGCCCTCGGCATGCGCCACCGACGACATTCTCGTACCGGCCGGTAAGAGGCAGGCTGTTAGACAGGTACAGAAGACTGTCCCGCGCGTGATCCGGCGGGACAGTGTCGCGCACTTGGGAGGCTCAGTCGGTGTTCAGTCGTGTCGCCATCGTCAACCGCGGAGAAGCCGCGATGCGGCTCATCCACGCCGTCCGCGAGCTTTCGGCGGAGACCGGACGGCGGATCGAGACCGTCGCGCTCTTCACGGACGCGGACCGGTCGGCGACGTTCGTGCGGGAAGCCGACATCAGCTACAACCTCGGCCCCGCGTCGGCGCGTCCGTATCTGGATTTCGCCGTGCTGGAGCGGGCGCTGACCGAGACCGGGGCCGACGCGGCCTGGGTCGGCTGGGGGTTCGTGGCCGAGGATCCGGCCTTCGCCGAGCTGTGTGAGCGGCTGGGGGTCACCTTCATCGGTCCGAGCGCGGACGCGATGCGCAAGCTCGGCGACAAGATCGGCGCGAAGCTGATCGCCGAAGAGGTCGGCGTCCCGGTCGCCCCGTGGAGCCGCGGCGCCGTCACGGATCTCGACTCCGCCATCAAGGCCGCCGACGAGATCGGCTACCCGCTGATGCTCAAGGCGACCGCGGGCGGCGGCGGCCGCGGTATCCGCGTCATCACCTCCGCCGACGAGCTCAAGGACGCCTACGAGCGCACCAGCCTGGAGGCCGAGCGAGCCTTCGGCAGCGGCGTCGTCTTCCTGGAGCGCCTGGTCACCGGCGCCCGGCACGTCGAGGTCCAGGTCATCGCCGACGGCCAGGGCACCGCGTGGGCGCTCGGCGTCCGCGACTGTTCGGTGCAGCGCCGCAACCAGAAGATCATCGAGGAGTCCGCTTCCCCGGTGCTGGCCCCCGAGCAGGCCGACGAGCTCAAGCGGTCCGCCGAGCGGCTCGCGCTCGCGGTCGGCTATCGCGGCGCCGGCACGGTCGAGTTCCTTTACCACCCCGGCGACAAGCTGTTCGCGTTCCTCGAGGTCAACACCCGCCTGCAGGTCGAGCACCCGATCACCGAGCTCACCACTGGCATGGACCTGGTCAAGGCCCAGCTGCACGTCGCTTCCGGCGGCAAGCTCGAAGGCGTCCAGCCCGCCGAATCCGGTCACGCCGTCGAGGCGCGGCTCAACGCCGAGGACCCGGACCGCGACTTCGCACCGTCGCCCGGCCGCATCGCGCGCCTGGACCTGCCCGCCGGCCCCGGTATCCGGGTCGACACCGGGGTCAGCGAAGGCGACACGATCCCGGCCGACTTCGACTCGATGATCGCGAAGATCATCGCCTACGGCCGCGACCGTGACGAGGCGCTCGGCCGTCTGCGCCGCGCGATGGCCCAGACCACGGTCATCATCGAGGGCGGCGCGACCAACAAGAGCTTCGTCCTCGACCTGCTCGACCAGCCGGAGGTGATCGACGGCAGCGCCGACACCGGCTGGATCGATCGCGTCCGCGGCGAAGGCAAGCTCGTCACCCACCGCCACTCGGCGATCGCGCTCGCGGCCGCCGCGATCGAGGCGTACGAGGACGAGGAAGCCGTTGAGCGCCAACGGCTTCTCTCCACCGCGCACGGCGGCCGCCCGCAGGTCCAGCACGAGAGCGGCCGTCCGCTCGACCTCAAACTGCGCGGCGCCGCGTACCGCGTGAGCGTCGCCAGGATCGGCCACCGCCGGTTCCGCGTCGGTGTCTCGGCGGGCGGCGGCGACATCCACCCCGCCGACGTCGAGGTCGACCGGTTCGACGAGCACACCGGCCAGATCACCGTCAACGGCACCCGGTTCCGCCTGGTCACCGGCACGCACGGGCCGATCCACCTGGTCGAGGTCGACGGCGTCACCCACCGCGTCAGCCGGGACGAGGGCGGCGTCGTCCGCTCCCCCGCGCCCGCGCTCGTCGTCGCTACCCCGCTGGAGGTCGGCGCGGAGGTCGAGGCAGGCGCGCCCGTGCTGGTGCTGGAAAGCATGAAGATGGAGACGGTGCTCCGCGCGCCGTTCCGCGCGAAGCTGCGTGAGTGCGTCGTCTCGGTCGGCAGCCAGGTCGAGACCGGCGCTCCCCTGCTGCGGCTCGAGCCGCTGGCGGAGGAAGGCGCCGAGGTCGCCGAAGACAAGGGCAGTGTCGAGATCGAGCTGCCGGCAGAACCGGACGGAACGTCGGCGGCACAGCGGATCACGCGCGGGCAGCAGGATCTGCGCAGTCTCCTGCTCGGCTTCGACGTCGACCCGCACGACGAGCGCCGCACGCTCAGCACGTACCTCGCCGCCCGTGCCGAACTGGAGGGCAACGGCGACCGCCCGCTGGAGGGTGAGGTCGAGCTGCTGACCGTGTTCGCGGACCTCTCCGAGCTGATGCGCAACAAGCCTGCCCGTGAGGACGCCAAGACGGACACCCGGGTGCACAGCTCCCGCGAGTTCTTCCACACCTATCTGCAGAGTCTCGACGTCGAACGCGCCGGGCTGTCGGAGTCGTTCCAGAACAAGCTGAAGAAGGTGCTGGCGCACTACGGCATCAAGGATCTGGAGCGCACGCCGGAGCTGGAGGAGGCGGTCTTCCGCATCTTCCTGGCCCAGCAGCGAACCTCGTCCGACGTCGCGGTCGTCACCGCGCTGCTGCGGCAGTGGCTCACCGAGCCGCAGCCGTTCGAGTCGATGCGCGAGCCGGCTGGCAAGGCGCTGGAGGCGCTCATCGCCGCCACCCAGCTGCGGTTCCCGGTGGTCGGCGACCTGGCACGCAGCGTCGTGTTCCGCTGGTTCGCCCAGCCGCTGCTCCGCCGCACCCGCGCCGAGGCGTACAGCGAGGTCCGCAAACACCTGCGGCACCTCGATCTGCACCCGGATTCGCCGGACCGCGCCGAGCGGATCGCGAGCATGCTGGCCAGCGCGCAGCCGCTGGTCCGCCTGCTCGGGCAGCGGATCGGCCGCCCCGGCACCGATCACGGCGCGCTGCTGGAAGTCCTGAGCCGTCGCTACTATGGCAACCGCGCGCTCACCGGTGTCCAGCAGGTGACCGTCGGCGGCTGCACCTTCGTCACCGGTGACTACACCGACGACAACGAGCGGTTCCACATGGTCACCACCGCCGTCGACCGCGCCGGGCTACCCGGTGCGGTCAAGGCGGTGGCCGACCTCGCCGCGCAACTGCCCGCCGACACCGACGTCGAGGCGGACCTCTACCTGACCTGGGACGACGAGTCCGCCGACGACGACACGATGGCGGCCGGGCTGCGTGAGGTCCTCACGGCCGAGTCGCTGCCCAGCCGGATCCGGCGGATCACCACGACGGTCGCCGGGCACGGCGGCGCGGTGATGCACCACCACTTCACCTTCCGCCCGTCTTCGACCGGGTTCAGCGAGGAGCGGCTGATCCGCGGTCTCCACCCGCTGATCGCCCAGCGGATGCAGTTGCAGCGGCTGGCGAACTTCGACCTCACGCGGTTGCCGTCGGGAGACGAGGACGTCTACCTGTTCAAGTGCGTCTCGCCGATGAACCCGGCGGATCAGCGGCTGGTCGCGCTCGCCCAGGTCCGTGACCTGACCCCGTTGCGGGACAACGACGGCAAGCTGCTGGCGCTGCCCGCGGTCGAGGGCACGCTGGCGGGCTGCCTCGACGCGATCCGCGAGGTGCAGGCGAAGCTTCCGCCGAAGAAGCGTTTCGACACCAACCGGATCATGCTCTACGTGTGGCCGACCAGCGAGCTCACCGGTGAGGAGCTGGACACGGTCGCGCAGCGCGTGCAGCCGTCGACGGCCGGCGCGGGTCTCGAAGAGGTCCAGTTCCTCGGCAGGCAGCGCGACCGCGCGACCGGCGAGGTCAAAGAGGTCGCCGTGCGGATCGGCTACGACGTCAGCGGCGGCGTGCAGATGTCGCTGTCCGAGCCCACCACCGAGCCGATCCTGCCGCTCGACGACTACCGCCAGAACGTCCTGCGCGCCCGTCGCCGCGACACGGTGTACCCGTACGAGCTGACCGAGATGCTCGGTTCGTTCACCGAGTACGACATGGACGACACGAACACCCTCGTCCCGGTCGACCGGAAGAAGGGCCGCAACAAGGCGGCGATCGTCGCCGGTGTGGTCACCACACAGACCGAGCGGTACCCGGAGGGTGTCAAGCGCGTCGTGCTGCTCGGCGACCCGACGAAGGCGCTCGGCGCGCTGTCGGAGCCGGAGTGCTCGCGGGTGATCGCGGCGCTGGACCTCGCCGAGCGATTGCGGGTCCCGCTGGAGTGGTACGCGCTCTCGGCCGGTGCCCGGATCTCGATGGAGTCCGGTACGGAGAACATGGACTGGGTCGCGGCCGCCCTCAAGCGGATCGTGCACTTCACCCAGAACGGCGGCGAGATCAACATCGTCGTCGCCGGGATCAACGTCGGCGCCCAGCCGTACTGGAACGCCGAGGCGACGATGCTCATGCACACCAAGGGAATCCTGGTGATGACGCCGGATTCCGCGATGGTGCTGACCGGCAAGCAGTCGCTCGACTTCTCCGGTGGCGTCTCGGCGGAGGACAACTTCGGGATCGGCGGCTACGACCGCGTGATGGGCCCGAACGGCCAGGCGCAGTACTGGGCGCCGAACCTCGCCGCGGCGCGTGACGTGCTGATGTCGCACTACGACCACACCTACGTGGCGCCGGGCGAGCCCGGCCCCCGCAAGGCGGTCACGAACGACCCGATCGACCGGGACATCTCGTCGTTCCCGCACGCGGCCGTCGACAGCGACTTCACCACGGTGGGCCAGATCTTTTCGCGGGAGGCCAACCCCGACCGCAAGAAGCCGTTCGACATCCGCACGGTGATGCGCGCGCTGTCGGACCAGGACCACCCGGTGCTGGAGCGCTGGCCGGGGATGGCCGACGCGGAGACCGCGGCCGTGCAGGACGTGCACCTCGGCGGGCGGCCGGTCTGCCTGCTCGGGATCGAGTCGCGTTCGGTGCCGCGCCGCGGCTTCCCGCCCACCGACGGCCCGGACACCTACACCGCGGGCACGCTGTTCCCGCGGTCGTCGAAGAAGGCGGCGCGGGCGATCAACGCGGCCAGTGGCAACCGGCCGCTGGTGGTGCTCGCGAACCTGTCCGGCTTCGACGGCTCGCCGGAGTCGATGCGGAAACTCCAGCTGGAGTACGGCGCGGAGATCGGCCGGGCGATCGTCAACTTCGAGGGCCCGATCGTGTTCACCGTGATCTCGCGGTACCACGGCGGCGCGTTCGTGGTCTTCTCGAAGGCACTGAACCCGAACATGACGGTGCTGGCGCTGGAAGGCTCGTTCGCCTCGGTGCTCGGCGGCGCGCCCGCCGCGGCGGTCGTGTTCGCGGGTGAGGTCAACGCGCGGACGGCGGCCGACCCGCGGGTGCGGTCGCTGACGGAGAAGCTCAGCGGGGCGACCGGGGCCGAACGCGCCGCGCTGGCCGCGGAGCTGGCCGAACTCCAGTCGTCGGTGCGCTCCGAGAAGCTGGGCGCGGTCGCGGCCGAGTTCGACGGCGTGCACAGCATCGAGCGGGCGGTGAAGGTCGGTTCGGTGGATGCGATCATCAGCGCCGCCGAGATGCGGCCGCGCATCATCGAGGCGATCGAACAGGGCCTGGCGAAGCAGTAGCACTCAGAAGCAGTAGCGCCCGCCCCTAACGCGCTATGAAAGGACCGTTCCTTGCAAATTTTGCAAGGAACGGTCCTTTCATAGCGTTCCGGGACTAGCGCGCGGGCGGATCGGGCGGCAGGTCGCCGAAGTCCTCCGGCGCGATCTTGTCCAGCGCCGCCCGGAACTCCTCGACCTCCCGCTCCTGCTCGACCGGATCCGGTGGTACCGCCGGCAGTTCCGCGTCGGGCCCGGAACCCATGATCTCGACCCGCACCGAAGCGACCTCGAGCACCGCGTCGGCCACCTCGATCCCGACCCCGGCGCGCAACCCGATCGCGACCGCGTCGCTCGGCCGCGCCGAGACGCGGATACCGGAGTCGAGGAGCAGGTCGGCGAAGAAGATGCCGTCCCGCAGCGCGGTGACCTGGACCCCGGTGACCCGGTGCCCGAACGACTCGACCACCTGGCCGATCAGTTCGATCGTGCCCGGCCGCGGCAGCCGGATCCGCTCCTGCGCGAGCGCCACCGCGCTCGCTTCGGGGGCGCCGATCGTGATCGCCAGCCAGCGGCGTTCGCCCTCCCGCTCCCGCAGCAACATCACCGGTGCCGCTTCCGGAGCCAGGACTGCCATCCCTTCGACTTCCATGGGGATCATGCGCGGTACCTCATTCCCTCGGTCGGGCGGTGTCGTCCTTCAGTGCCTTGTCCGCCACCACTTCCGAAGGGGTGGCCTGGTCGCGACGCTGGAACGGGGTCGTATGCCCCTCGGCGCGCAGCCTGGGGATCATGTGGGGGTAATGGAGTTCGAACGCCGGGCGTTCGGACCGGATCCTCGGGAGATCCAAGAAGTTGTGCCGTGGCGGCGGGCAGGTCGTCGCCCATTCCAGGGAATTCCCGTGGCCCCACGGATCGTCCACTTCGACGACCTCCCCGAACCGGTAGCTGCGGACGACGTTCCACAGGAACGGCAGCACCGAAGCGCCGAGCAGGAAGGCGCCGATCGTGGAAATGGTGTGCAGCACCGTGAACCCGTCGGTACTCAGGTAGTCGGCGTAGCGGCGCGGCATTCCTTCGTTGCCGAGCCAGTGCTGGACGAGGAACGTCGCGTGGAAGCCGATGAACGTGGTCCAGAAATGGAGCTTCGCGAGCCGCTCGTCGAGCATCCGCCCGGTCATCTTGGGGAACCAGAAGTAGATACCGGCGAAGGTGGCGAACACGATGGTGCCGAACAGCACGTAGTGGAAGTGCGCCACCACGAAGTAGGTGTCGTGGATGTGGAAGTCCAGCGGTGGCGCGGCCAGGATGATCCCGGTCAGCCCGCCCAGCAGGAACGTCACCATGAACCCGATCGACCACAGCATCGGGGATTCGAAGGTGAGCTGGCCTTTCCACATGGTGCCGATCCAGTTGAAGAACTTGATCCCGGTCGGCACCGCGATGAGGAAGGTCATGATGGAGAAGAACGGCAACAGCACCGCGCCGGTGGCGAACATGTGGTGCGCCCACACGGCGAAGGACAGCGCGGTGATCGCGATCGTCGCGAACACCATGAGCTTGTAGCCGAAGAGCGGTTTCCGGCTGAACACCGGGACGATCTCGGTGATGATGCCGAAATACGGCAACGCGACGATGTACACCTCGGGATGGCCGAAGAACCAGAACAGGTGCTGGAACAGGATCGCCCCGCCGTTGGCCGGATCGAAGACGTGCGCGCCCAGCCGCCGGTCGGCCATCAGCCCGAACAGGGCCGCGGTGAGGATCGGGAAGACCGCCAGGATCAGGATCGTGGTGAACAGGATGTTCCAGGTGAACAGCGGCAGCCGCCACATGGTCATCCCTGGCGCGCGCAGGCAGAGGATCGTGGTGACCATGTTGACCGCACCGAGGATCGTCCCGAGCCCGGAGACGATCAGGCCCATGATCACCAGATCGGCGCCGACGCCCGGGGTGTGCGCGGCGTTGGACAGCGGCGTGTACATCGTCCACCCGAAGTCGGGCGCCCCGCTCGGCGTGAGGAACGCGCTGAGCGTCATCAGCCCGCCGAAGAGATACAGCCAGTAGGAGAACGCGTTCAGCCTCGGGAAGGCGACGTCCGGTGACCCGATCTGCAGCGGCAGGATGTAGTTGGCGAACGCGAAGAGGTTCGGTGTCGCGTACAGCAGCAGCATGATCAGGCCGTGCATGGTGAACAGCTGGTTGTACTGCTCCTGCGACAGGAACTGCATCCCCGGCCTGCCCAGTTCGCCGCGCATCAGCAGCGCCATGAACCCGCCGATGAGGAAGAACGCGAACGAGGTGCTCAGGTAGAGCACGCCGATCGTCTTGTGGTCGGTGGTGCGGACGATGTTGAGGAACACGCTGCCCTTGGGCGCCCGGCGCCGCCCGCCGAAACGGACGGCCTCCGGTCGGGGCGATGTCTTCACCGCGGTCATGACGACTCCCAGCACGAGGACGCACCTTCTGATGGCTGGTACCCCTCCAGGAGAGCCCCTACACGTGGGAATTTTCAAGAGGCTGAAGGGCTTGTCCCGGCAGTGACCCGAACGCCGGATCGGCCCCGTCGGCCCACAAGGCCGTGGCGACCCGCAGTAGTCGCGGGAGACCCGGCCGATGCGCCGGATGCGTGGCGACGACGAGGCGTTCACGGTCGTGCAGGGTGTTCCCGATCAGCGAGCCGACCTGTCCGGCGCCCATCTGCACGAACGCGCGGAACCCGGCCACGTACATGCTCTCGACGAGGCCGCGGAATCGCACCGGCTCCAGCAGATGCCGCACGAACAGCTCACGCACCTGCCCGGCCGCCGCCGGGTAGGGCCTCCCTGTCGTGGCCGACCAGATCGGGAGTTTCGCCGGACGCGGAGTACAACGCTCGGCGGCCTGGCGGATCGGGCCGAGATACGGGGCGAGCATCGGGGTGTGGAACCCCGGCCGGGACGGCAGCACTTGGGAGATCACCCCGTCGGCTCGGAAACCGCGCACGAAGCCGTCGACGGCTGCCGCGGGTCCGCAGATCATCGTCTGGTGCGGCGCGTTGTCTTGGGAGAGGACGACTTCCGACTGTCCTTTGAGGACTTCGGAGACCTTGGACGCCGCCGCGCCGATCACCGCGAAGGCCGGCCTCGGTACCTTGAGCGCGTCGGGATCGAAGCCCGCCAGGAACGAGTCGACCTCCGTGTCGGTGTGGATCCCGGCGACGGCCATGGCGGTCCACTCCCCCAGGCTGTGGCCGGCGAGCGCGTCCGGGGTCACGCGCAGACGGCGCAAGGCCGTGTCGAGCAGCCTGCCCAGCCGGAGCGTTCCGCCTTCGTCCTCCGCCCCGGGGAAGACGAAGGCGAGTTTGCCACCGCCCGCGCCGAGCAGCGGTTTCGGAACGAACCAGAGGTCGTTGCGGCCGCGCCACGATCTGCCCTTCGCGACCACTTTCCTGGCCAGGTTCAGTCGCTTGGGCGTCGGGTCGACGAGCCCGAACCGGACCCGGCCGCGGCCGGTGTCGCCGGTGCGCGGAAGTTCGTCGCGGTCGAGCAGGCAACCCATCTCGGCGACGGTCGGCGCGGACAGGCGCAGGATACGAATGGCCTTACCCAACGGGAAGCCTCCGAAACACGGAAGAGTGACTTGATGACCGGGCGTACTTAAGCGCAGGCACGGCGTCACGTCAATACTCGGCAGTACGGTTTCCGGCCACAGGAACCGAATGGCGGAACAATGACCCGAACGGTGTATTTCCCGCTTTCATCGGATGACCGGGAAACAATGGTCCGCACCTATTCCGGAAATCGGCGATGATTCGTCCTGTCACCGGGAGAACATGAAAGCACTCAGCGGGCTTTCGCGTTCCGGACCGCGATGCTCAGCAGTTCCGCGGCCGGGCCGGCGAGCCGCCGTCCGGCGGGCCACACCGCGCGCAGTTCCCGGCCGAAGTCGACGCCGTCCACCGGGACCGGGACGAGCCTGCCTTCGGCGACGTCCCGGACGATGGCGAGTTCACTGATCACCGCCGGACCCGCGCCCGCGATCACGGCGTTGCCGACCGCGGAGGCGGAACCCAGTTCCAGCAACGGTTTCGCCGGTCCGACCCCGGCCTTGCGCAGTGCCGCGTCCACGGTCTCCCTCGTCCCGGAACCCGGTTCGCGGACCACGAGCGGCGTGATCGCCAGTTCGGCCGCCGTGAGCGGGCGGCGTTTGCGCGCCCACGGATGACTCGGAGGAACGACGAGGACCAGGTGATCGGTGGCCACCCGCCGGGACGAAAGGCCGGGTAGCGAACCGGGTGACTCGACGAACCCGAGATCGACCTTGCCCTCCCTGGCCATTTCGGCGGCCTGGTCGGAGTTGGTGACCTCCAGCCCGAGGTACAGGCCGGGGTCGCCGCGTTTGAGCTCGCCGATCCAGCCCGGTACCAGATATTCGGCCAGTGTCATGCTCGCGGCGACCCGCAGATGCGCCTCGTGCTGGGTGCGCAGCGCTTCGGCGCCGTCGAGCAGGCCGTCGAGTTCGGACAGCACGCGCTGCGCCCAGCCCGCGATGACCCGGCCGTCGGGGGTGAGCGCGGAGCCGCGTCGCGTGCGGTCGACCAGCACCAGCCCCAGCCTCCGCTCGACTGTGGACAGTCGTTTGCTCGCCGACGGCTGCGCGATCCCGAGACTGGCCGCGGCCTGCCCGATACTGCCGAGCTCGTCCACGAGTACCAGCAGGCGCAGGGAGTCCAGATCGGGTGTGGTCATAGCCCAAGTGTATGACCTACCCCTGGTATTCCCGGCTACCGAGGTCACCCCGTCCGGGCGAGGCTCGAACCATGAGCACCACGCACGCGAGACCGACGAAGCCCTACCTGACCGCGTTCGCGATCACCGGCGCCGGAGTGGCCGCCGCATACCTGGTCGGCACCGCTTTCCCGGTCATCAGCGCGCTCACCATCGCCGTCGTGCTCGGCATCGTCGCCGGTTCGCTGCCTTCGCTGTCCGACGGGACCCGGAAAGCCATCGCCGGGATCACCAAGAAACTGCTTCGCGCCGGTGTCGTGCTGCTCGGTCTGCAACTCTCGCTCCCGGCCGTCCTGGCGCTGGGCCCCGGGACCCTGGTCGCCGTCGTGCTCACGGTCGGCATCACTTTCCTCGGCACGATCGGTCTCGGCAGGCTCCTCGGCGTCCCCCGCGGCCTCGGGATCCTGGTCGCGACCGGGTTCTCGATCTGCGGCGCGTCCGCGATCGCCGCCATGGAAGGCGTCGTGAAACGCGAGGACTCCGACGTCGCGACCGCGGTCGCCCTGGTCACCTTCTACGGCGGGCTCGCCATCGCCGCGGTCCCGCTGATCGGCGGCTGGCTACGGCTCGACGCGGCCCGGATCGGCGAGTGGGCGGGCCTCAGCGTGCACGAGGTCGCACAGGTCGTCGCCGCGGCCACCCCGGCGGGGAGCGCCGCCATCGCGGTCGCCATCGTGATCAAGCTCAGCCGGGTGGTCCTGCTGGCCCCGATGGTCGCCGCGGTCGGCGTGCACGAACGGCACCGGCCCGCCGACGGCAAGCGGCCGCCGCTGGTCCCGCTGTTCGTCCTCGGGTTCCTGGCCATGGCAGCCCTGCGGAGCACCGGGATCGTGCCGGGTTTCGCGCTCGACGTCGCCAAGGTCGCCTGCACCCTGCTGCTGGCCGGGGCGCTGTTCGGGCTGGGCTGCGCGGTCCGGATCGGCAAGCTCGTCCGCACCGGGGGCCGCGCCCTGCTGCTCGGCCTGCTCTCCACGCTGCTGGTCGGGACCACCGCGCTGGTCACACTGACCTTGCTCGGCTGAGGACGGCGGCCGCGAGCAGCGCGACCACGCCTCCGGTGACCATCACGGCCGGGACGGAGACCGCGTCGACGACCAGCCCGCCGAGCAGCGCGCCCGCGGAAAGCGTCGCTTGGAACGACGAGGTGAACAGCACCGACGCCGCTTCGGGCGCCTGCGGAGCCGCCCTGGCGAACCACGTTCCCGAGCAGACCGGGACGGCACCGTAAGCGAAACCCCAGACCACCAGCAGCGCGAGCGCGCCCGCTTGTGTGCCGCCGAGAAACGGCAACGCGCAGGTCACGACGCCGATCGAGCCCGCCGCGGCGAGGAAGGTCAGCCGGAGATCGCGGGCGATCGCCGCACCCGCCACGAAATTGCCGGCGATCCCGGCGGTGCCGTAGACGAGCAGGTAGACGGTGATCAGCTCCGGGCTCACCTGCGTCACCTGGCGCAGGAGCGGCGTGACGTAGGTGTAGGTCCCGAAATGGGCCAGCACGATCAGCACCGTGACCAGCAGGCCGAGCCGGGTCGTCCGCTCGCGGGTCATCCCCCGCAGGACGCCGAGCCGGGTCGCGTCCGCCGACGGCAGTGGAGGCAACGCCAGCGCCAGCGCGGCGAGGACACCGATCGTGAAGACCGCCATCACCGCGAAAGCCGCTCGCCAGCCGAAAAGCTCGCCGAGGAACGTTCCCGCCGGCACCCCGAGAACCGAGCCGAGCGGGACGGCGGAGAAGATCACCGCGGTCGCCCTGCCCGCGCGCCCGGGGCCGACGAGCCGTGCGGCGAGCCCCGAGCCGATCGCCCAGAAGGCGCCGATCACCAGCCCCACCAGGACTCGCGAGACCAGCATCGCCCAGTAGGCCTGCGCGGTCGCCGCGAGGACGTCGGCCAAGGCCAGCACCACCATCAGCGCGCACAGCAGAATCCGGCGGTCGAGGCGTCCGGCGGCGACGGTGACGGCCGGGGCCGCGAGCGCGGCGAGGAAGCCGGGCAGGGTCATGGTCAGGCCCGCCGTCCCCGGGGTGATCCGGAAGTCCTCACCGATCGGGGTCAGGAGGCCGATCGGCAGGATCTCCGTGGTGACGAGGGAAAAGATCCCGAGCGTCACCGCGAGGACGGCGAGCCATCCCTTCAGCGGGGTCCGCGCGGAGGTGTCGAGGGTCGAAGCGGTCATGTGCTTCAGCCCATCACCGCGCGGGCACCGCGGTCTGGCGGATTCGCGACGTTGATCCAGCTGGGGGCTGAAGGGGACTTTCCCCGCATCAGATGAGACGAAAGCGTCCTTCACCGCGTCACATGCGGCGAAGGGCCCCTTCAGCCCCTCGCGACGTTGATCTAGGTCCGCGACCGCTGGGTCACGACGATGCAGGTGACCACGATCAGCGCGGTCACCGGCGCGGCGGCCGGGAGATGCTCACCGAGCAGCAGGACCGCCCAGACCAGGGTCAGCAGCGGCTGGGCGAGCTGCAGCTGGCTCGCCCGCGCGACACCGATCTCGGCCATGCCCCGGTACCAGGCGAAAAACCCGCCGAACTGCGAGATGAGCGCGACGTACAGCAGGCCGACGACGCCCTCGCCGGTGATGTGCAGCGGCTCGGTCGCCAGCCCGAAGACGGCGAACGCGCCGGTGACCGGCAGCGCCATCACCAGAGCCCACGCGATCACGTGCCAGCCGGCCATCTCCCTGGCCAGCCTGCCGCCTTCGGCGTACCCGAACGCGCACAGCACGAGCGCGCCGAACAGGAAGAGGTCCGCTGTGGACAGTCCGCCGCCGCTCTGCGCGACGGTGAACACGACGACGGCGCTCGCGCCGACCGCCGCGGCGAGCCAGAACCGGCGGGACGGCCGGTTCCCGGTCAGCTTCGAGGAGATGACGGCGGTGGCCAGCGGCAGCAGCCCGATGACCACCGCGGAATGCGCGGTCGACGACGTCGTCAGCGCGAGCGTGGTGAGGATCGGGAACGCGAGGACACAGCCGAGGGAGACCACGGCAAGGCCCCGCCACTGGTCGCGCCTCGGCAGCGGGACCCGGAAGACGCGAAGACAGGTTCCGGCGACCAGCGCGGCCAGGACGCTTCGCAGCCCGGTGGCGGTCCACGGCTCGAAGCCCTTGAGCGCCCACACGGTGGCGGGGAACGTGAACGAGAAGGCAAGGACACCCAGCGCCGCCAGCGCGGTCCCGGAGCGGACCGCTACTGCCCGGTCCGCGATAGCGCTATCATCCAGTCTCATGTCCGATGGTAGCAGCGTCACCAGCCTGGTCATACAGCTGCGATCCACTTTGGAGCGCTATCCGATCGACGGAAAGCTCCCGTCGAGCCGGGAGCTGGTCCGGGAGCTGAAGGTGAGCCCGGTGACGGTGTCGCGCGCCATCGCCGCGCTGGCCGCCGAAGGCCTGGTGATCACCCGGCCCGGTGCCGGTGTCTTCCGCGCCCCGCCGCCCCGCGAGGTGGCGGTGACCGGTGACGTGTCGTGGCAGGAGGTGGCGCTGAGCTCGCAGTCCGGCACCCGCGCGATCGACGCGAGCGGCGTGCTCACCGCGCTGAGCGATCCACCTTCGGGCGTCATCGACCTCAACGGCGGCTACACGCATCCGAGCCTCCAGCCGGAACGCGAGCTCGCCGCGGCGTCCGCCCGCGCCGGACGCCGCCCCGGCGCGTGGACACGGCCGCCGATCTGCGGCCTGCCCGAACTGCGGGCCTGGTTCGCCCGCGACATCGGCAGCCCGGTGAACGTCGAGAACGTACTGGTCACCTCGGGCGGGCAGAGCGCGCTGACCACGGCGCTGCGCGCGCTCGGCGCTCCCGGCGCGCCGGTGCTGGTGGAATCCCCGACATATCCGGGGATGCTGGCCATCGCGCGGGCGTCGGGGCTGCGGCCGGTCCCGGTGCCGATCGACCGCGACGGCGTCCGGCCCGAGCTGCTCGCCGACGCCTTCCGCGACACGGGCGCCCGGCTGTTCGTCTGCCAGCCCGCGTTCCAGAACCCGACCGGCGCGGTGCTGTGCGCCGAACGCCGGGCCGAGGTCCTGCGGATCGCCCGTGACGCGGGCGCTTTCGTCGTCGAGGACGATTTCGCCCGGCTGATGGCGCATCCCGGCAGCCCGGCTCCCCCGCCGCCGCTCGTGGCCGACGATCCCGACGGCGTCGTGGTGCACATCCGCTCGCTCACGAAACCGGCGTCACCGAGCCTGCGGATCAGCGCGCTGGCCGCCCGCGGCCCGGCACTGGAACGCCTGCGCGGGCTCCACGCCGTCGAAAGCTTCTTCGTGCCGCGCCCACTGCAGGAGACCGCGCTCGAACTGGTGAGTTCTCCCGCCTGGAGCCGCCACCTGCGAAGCCTCGCGGCCTCGCTGCGGGAACGCCGCGACGTCGCCGTGTCGGCCCTGCGGGAGTTCCTGCCCGCCTGGACCGCCGTCCCGGTCCCGACCGGGGGCTACCACCTGTGGCAGCCGCTCCCCGCCTTCGTCGACGAAGTAGCGCTGACCAGCGCCGCTTTCCGCGCCGGAGTAGCGGTCACCCCCGGCAGGATGTACTTCGCGGCCGAGGCTCCGGGGCCTTATCTGCGCCTGAGCTACGTCAGCGCCGCGACCGGCGCGCAGCTACGCGAAGGCGTCCAGCGCCTTTCCCAGGCGTACCAGGAGATCCCTTCCTGACGTCTCGTACGATCGCGCACGGAGGCGACGAAAAGGCATGACACAGCCGGCGGCGGCGCCGCACGATCCACCCGGCAGGCTCTGGGAGCTGCTCGACGACGGCCAGCGCAAGGCGCTGCGTGCCGAGGCCGAACTGCGCCGGTACCCGGCGGGCACGGTGATCATCCGCGAGGGCGACCGGTCGGACTGGGTGCTGATCCTGATGACCGGGCGGGTCAAGATCACGTCGGTGTCCACCGGGGGCTACGACGCCGTGCTGGCCGTCCGTGATCCGGGTGACATCATCGGCGAGATGGCGTCGATGGACGGCAGCCTTCGCTCGGCCACGGCGATCGCCGTCGAGCCGGTCACCGGCCTGTGGTTGTCCTCGCGCGCGTTCAACGCCGTGCTCCGCGAGCATCCCGGCCTCTCGGTGGTGCTGCTGCGGATCATCACCTCCCGCCTGCGCTACGCCAATTCGCGCCGCACCGAATTCGGGGACAGCACCGCCGCCGAGCGGATCGCCGCGATCCTCGTCGACCTCGCCGAGCGGTACGGCGTGCCCGTCGCCGACGGCACCCTGATCGCCCTTCGGATCAGCCAGCGCGACCTGGCGGGGCTCGCGTCCACGTCGAGGGAAGCCGTCGCGCGAACACTGCGGGCCTTGCGCGCCGACGGGTTGCTCAGCACCGGCCGCCAGCGGCTGGTCGTGCGGAGCGTGAACGACCTCAGGCAGCTGGCACCCGACGACCGCTGAGCCGCCATGGCAGGCCGAAGTGCCGTTCCACGCGGGCTCCGGTCGCCAGGAACAGTTTGCGCACGCGTGGCTCGTTCTCCGGATCGAAGCCCGGTGTGGTCTCGATCAGCGTCGCGAGTCCGCGGACGAGCTCGGTCGCGGACTTCCCCGGCACGAGCAGCACCCGCACCGGCGCGAGGCTGCGCACGGCCGGGGGCGGCGCGACGAGGTCGACCCGCGCACGGACCAGGCCGGCCAGCCTCAGCAGCCGGAGAACGGCGCCCGCCACCGCCCAGGCCACCAGTTCCGCCACGAGGACCGGCGACAGGACAAGCGCCAGCCCGGCCGCCTGTCCGACGGCGATTCCCAGCATCAGCCAGTCCTCGAAGCCCAGGCGTTCTTCCGCCGCGGACCTGCCGCGGTGCCGGGTGAACGACACTTCCCGGTAGCGCTCGCTCTCGGTGACGATCGCGAGCGGGCGGATCCGGCGCAGCCAGGGCGCGAACCGGCGCACGATCAGCCATTCCCCGCCTTCGGCATCGGTCACTCGCATCGCGTTCCCCTCGTCGGTGTGCAGCTCTCCGACGACGCGGCGGCCGACGCCGTTCCCCCGGCCGGCAACCGCCGGTGAGTCCCGCCAACGGCCGGACCCACCGGCGCCACGACGCGAACCGGTGATCGATCGCCCCTCACCCTCTCCGGTCGATCACCTTCCCCGGCCCTCCCCGCCGATCTCGCGCCGTGTCCGACGGGAAAGAGCTTGGCAGGGATCACCGCGTCGTTCTGCGTCACCTGACACAAAGCGCGAAACCGGGTTGTACGCGTCTTGTACGAGCCGGAAGGACTCTGATGCCCCGTCACCTGAACCGAATCCAGGACGGAGTCACTCCCGTGAAGATCTCCCGCGTCGCACAGGGCCTGTTCGCGGCCCTCGTCGCCACCGCGGCGGTCGGCGCAGCCCCGGCCACCTCCCTCGCCGCGCCGGCCACCGGCGACCAGTTCTCGACCGCCGCGGTCGCGAACACGTTGGTGTACAAACAGAAAACAGAAGGTTACGACTGTTTCAGGATCCCCGCCATCGTCAAGGCGAACAACGGCGAACTGCTCGCGTTCGCCGAAGGCCGCAACGGCGGAGCCAGCTTCTGCAACGACAGCGGCGACATCGATCTCGTCGTGAAACGCTCCGCCGACAACGGCAGGACCTGGAGCGCCCCGAAGATCGTCATCGAAGGTTTCGGTGACACCAAAGGAAACCCGACGCCGATCGTGATCCCGTCCACCGGGCGGATCGTGCTGCTCTCGGTGATGGAATGCGTCAAGAACCCGGACTGCAACCGGATTCCGCGCGTCTCGATCAGCGACGACCACGGCAAGACCTGGACCGCGCCCAAGGTGCTCACCACGCAGCTCGGGTTCAGCACCGCGCCCGGCTGGCTCGCGACCGGGCCGTCGCACGGCATCGTGCTGACCCGCGGCGCGCACGCGGGCCGCATCGTCGCCGGGATGAGTTACACCGTCGACGGCAAGAACAGCGGCGCGCTCATCTACAGCGACGACCAGGGCGTCACCTGGAAGCGCGGCGCCACCGACACCCCGGCGTCGACGGCCGGGCTGAACCCGCAGGAGATCAGCGTCACCGAGCTGCTCGACGGCCGGGTCTACGCCGCGGCGCGCAACCAGGCCAACAACGACAACAAATGCCTCAGCGGTGGCGCCAAGAACCGCGCCTACGCCATCAGCTCCGACGGCGGGGCGAGCTTCTCGACCAAGTTCACCTTCGAGGAGGACCTGATCACCCCGGTGGTGCAGGGCTCGACCGCGCGGATGACCGCGACCGACAAAGCGGGCAAGTACAACCGGATCCTGTTCGCCGCGCCGTCGGTCTGCGACCGCCGCAAGGAACTCGTCGTGCGATCGTCGTTCGACGAGGGCGCGAACTGGCAGGGCAACTCCGCCGGGACGCTGGTGTGGAGCGGTGACGCCGCGTACTCCGACATGGTCCAGCTGTCCTCGGGTTCGGTCGGCGTGCTGTACGAGGCGGGCCCGGCGGGCAACGCCAACGAGACCATCCGCTTCTCGACCGTCACCGAGACGACCCTCGGCGCCCCGGTCTGCGGCGGTGGCTACGGCGTGATCGACTCGGCCCCGCTGGGGACGGCGGGCACGGTTTACCTGTCCTACAACGCTTCCAACGGGCAGAACTGTGTCAGCACGATGAAGAGCGAGGCCGCGGGCACCGCGACCGCGACGTCGGCCTACCTCGAGGTGGCGGGCGCGTCCCGGATCACCGACTCCGGGTCGTTCTCGTGGTTCGCCGGTCCGGTGCGGGCGGCCGCGGCGGGCAAATGCGTGAAGTGGGGCGGTTCCGCGGGCGGGACGTCGTACAACAGCCCGTCGGAACACTGCGGCTGAGCCTGGGTCTCGTGAGTGGTGAGGACGATTAGGGCCAAGGGGTCTCAAGTACCTACTCCAGGCTTTCACGTGACTGGACGGACGACACGCGTGATCAGATGGACGACACGCGTGATCACACGGACGACTCGTAGTCGGAACCCCGGCCGCGATCGTGTCGTCCGTCCAGTCACGCGTGTCGTCCGCCGGATCACGCGTGTCGTCCAGTCAGTCACGTGACATCGCCGGTCCCGGGTCTCGTGAGTGGTGAGGACGGTTCTAACCGTCCTCACCACTCACGCCCGCCCCCC
>NZ_JBHVKW010000083.1:0-39891 GCF_042797905.1 Amycolatopsis sp. NPDC057786 | reverse complement strand
TCAACACACTCGTGGTCCTCTTCCCCGGCCGCCTACCAATCCACTAAAATAACCACACAATCATCCGTGGCTTACACGAAAATCATGACAGGGCCACGCGCGGGTGGGGTTCAACGCGAGCGCCCGCTTCACCACCGGACCTGCTTCACCACGCGACAACCCCGCCACATCCGCAAACCACGCGGCCGTAGACCCATACCCGTACAAGTCCTTGACGCCCCGAGACTCGATCTCCGCCAGGAATCTCCCCAGCCCCGGCGGTGGCCATCCGAATCACCCGCAGAGACTGCTGCACACCATGCGCAAGCTCCAGCTTGCCGGCACGCCACAACTCCTGCGGCAACTCGGGGAGCAAGGTCTCGGACACCCCTCAATAATACCGCAAAACAATCAAACACGCGTTCGTAATTTTGAGTCACAATGCAAAAAACAAAACAACACTGAAGGGTGATTCGACTACAGCGCCCCTAACTCTCGGGCGACCGGACAGCCACAGCCGCCGAGCACCGGCCAGCCCGAGTAAGCGCTTACTCTCAAGTCTGACAACTCATGCGATACCGATCACCGGAACTCAGGGAATCTCCCCGATGCGCCTGGCAAGAACCGAAGCGACAGTGAACCGGACATGCCCCGAAGAGAAGGAGAGCAGCACGCAGTGACTTCACCGGCAGCACAGCTCGAATCAGCCCTCGCCGCCACCATCACCGAGAAGACGGCACGCGGCCCGGCAGATGTTCTACCGTCCCCTCAGGGATGGCATCCCGGCGCCAGGATCGGAGCCACCGCCGAACACGGAGCGCTCCTCGCCTACAACGACGACGGGTCCACCGGCATCTGCGTTCTCGAGAACGGCAGAGGCAGGTGGCTGAACTTGCGGCCCGAAGGCCAGGCTCAGGATTTCACCGATCGCCCGTATTCGGTATGGCACTGGATGCCCGCCTACAACGGCAGGCCCGCCGGTCTGATGGGACGCCTCGCCCCCGAAGCGGCCAGGCTTGAGTTGCGAGCGAACGACGGCACGGTAGCCGAAGCCGACGTCGTCGACGGCACCTTCGCGGCGGAAATAACGGTCGACATGATCAGCCTCCGCGACGCGAGGGGAAGGCTGGAAAGCCACGAAGCCGACTCGGACGAAGGCCGCGCGGAGTTCGAGCGGCTACTGGCGGACTCGCGAACGGAAATGGCGCAGCTCAAGGTCCGGGTGTACGACAGCGCCGGAGGCCTGCTCTACGACGGCGCGGCGATCAACGCCACCGATCAGTGAATCCGTTCGATGGGCTCCGCGTCCGGGAGCCCATCGAACGGGCTACGAGACCAACCGCCTGAGCAACGACCCGACGTCCTCGGCGAGGCCGTTCTCCTCGCCGGCGAGGTGGCGGAGCAGCGCCTGCTGGAACAGGCCGTCGAAGGCGGCGTACGCAACCTGAGTAGTCACGACAGGCGCCGCGTCGGCGAGTTCGGCATAGCGCTCCACGACGCGCCAGATCATCGCCTGCCGCTGAGTGTCGATCTCGAGCACGTCGGCGCGGAACGCGGCCTCGAAAAGGCTCTGGTTCCGCAGGTCGTACCACAGCCGGTGCATCACGGCGTCCGCCCGGAGCGTGTCCTCCATCGCGACACCGAAACCTCGCTCGAGTTCGTCGGCCGACCGCGCCATGGCCACGGCCTCGTCGTAGCGGGTCACGCACACTTCTTCGAACTTCCGGACCGCGTAGGTCAGCAGTTCCACCTTGTCGGTGAAGTAGTAGTGCAGCACGCCGTGCGAGAAGTTCGACTTCTGCGCGATCTCCCGCAGGCTCGTCCTCGCGTACCCCAGCTCGGACAGCGCCTGCAGCGCGGACTCCGCCAGTTCCGCCCGCCGCTGGGCGAACTTGTCCACGCTCCGGCGTGCGATCCGCTCGCTCGTCTCGGTCACCACGAGTTCCTGTCCGGTCCGGGAGCCCGCGCCTGCCGCGGGTCCCACAGTCTAGCGTCGCCAAATTCTTGACGACTGTCCAAGAAAATCTTGACGACTGTCCAAAACTGGCTCAGGATGTGACCCACGCCGCAGCCGCGGACCGTCTCAAGGAGGAGAAGTCCATGGGTTCGTACGACCTTTCGGGCCGGAAAGCCCTGGTCACGGGTGGAGCGCAGGGCCTGGGAGCCGGAATGGCCGAAGCGCTCGCCCTAGCGGGCGCTTCGGTGGTCATCGGCGACGTCCAGGAGGATCTCGGGCGCGCCACCGCCGACCAGATCAAGCAGAAAGGCGCCAACGCGGGCTTCGTCCGGCTCGACGTCACCGACGAACAGAGCTGGGAGCAGGCGGTCGCCGCGGTCATCGGCGAACTCGGCGGCCTGGACCTCGTGGTGAACAACGCCGGTGTCGAGATCACCGGGCTCGTCGCCGATCTGGATCCCGCCGACGTGCGCAAGATGCTCGACGTCAACGTGCTCGGCACCGCCCTCGGCGTGAAGCACGCCTTCCGCGCGATGCGGCCCGGCGGGCCCGCGGGCACCGGCGGCGCCGTCGTGAACATCGCCTCGGTCGCCGCGACCATCGCCTTTCCCGGGATCGCGGGCTATTCGGCGACGAAATCCGCGGTCGACCGGCTGACCAGGGTCGCCGCGATGGAGGCGGGGAAACTCGGCTACGGCGTACGCGTCAACTGCGTCTACCCCGGCCTCGTACCCACCCAGATGGGCAATCAGCTCGCGCAGGACGTCGTCGAGGTCGGCCTGTTCCCCAGCGTCGAAGAGGCCATCGGCGCCGTCATCGGGCAGACCCCGGCCGGACGGCTCGGCGAGGTCGCGGACATGGCCGACGCCGTCGTGTTCCTTGCCTCCGACGCGGCGCGTTTCATCACCGGGGCCGGGCTGCCGGTCGACGGCGGAATGGGCATGTGACCAGCACCGACCCGAAAGGAATCACCATGAGCAGCCCCAAACCCGTCGTCGTCTACGGCGCCTCCGGCTACACCGGACGGCTGATCTGCGAGTACCTGCGCGAGTACAACGTCCCGTTCGTCGCCGCCGGCCGGGACAAGGCCCGCATCCAGGAGGCGATCGACCACGTTCCCGGTCTCGACACCGTCGACCACGAGGTCGTCGAGGTGTCGCACGACGTCGAAGCGCTCACCGAACTGTTCCGCGACGCCAAGGTCGTCTGCAACACCGTCGGCCCGTTCAGCGAGTACGGGCACGAGGTCGTCGAAGCCTGCCTCCGCACCGGAACGCATTACCTCGACACGACCGGTGAACAGGATTGGCTGATCTCAGCCGAAGACCGCTACGGCGAGCAGATGGCGGAGAAGGGCCTCCTGCTCTCGCCCGGCATCGCGCAGATGTACACCACCGGCGAGATCGCGGCGAACCTCTGCCTGGAAACCCCCGGACTGGACACTTTGGACATCCTGGTGTTCTGGAAGGGCTATCCCACGGTCGCTTCGACGAAGACCATCCTCGTCAATGCCGCGCTGTCGGCCGCGTACTACCTCGAACAGGACGAGTACCTGCCCTGGCCCGCGGACGGCGGCCTGCAGGACGTCACCGTGCCCGGCCATCACGAGACCGGCCTTGCCTTGCCCTGGGGCGGCACGTCGCATCCGGTCTGGTTCAAGAACGACGCCCGCGTCGCCAACGTCAAGGCCGTCGGCGGTGTCTTCGACCGCGCGCTCATGCAGGGTGTGCCGCAGATCGTCGCGGCCGTGCTGGAGCAGGTGAAGGACCTGCCGCTGGACGAAAAGATGCGCGTGCTGGCGGAGCAGGCCGCCGCGGTGCGCGACGAGATGCCGCCGCGGGAGAACCAGCGGCTCAACACGTCGCTCGATTCGGTGCACGCCTCGGGACCGCTGGGCCGCGCGCACTGCGTCATCCACGGCACCTGCAACTACAAGCAGACCGGGCTGATGCAGGCATACGGTGCGTACTCGTTGCTGCGACAGCCGCCGAAACGGGTCGGTTTCGCCTCCGGCTGCCAGGCTTTCGGTCACCGCGAGTTGCTCGGCGTGCTACGAAGCTTCGGGCTGGTCTCGAAGCCGGTCTTGACCGTCCACGACTGACCGGGAGGACGAGCGCGTGCGACTGACCGACTACCTCGACAAGGGCGCTTCACTCGATCCGGCGGCACCCTGCCTCACCATGGGCGACACGTCCCTCAGCTACGGCGAAGTGCGGGAACTGTCGTGGCGGGTGGGGCGGGCGCTGGCCCGTTCCGGCGTCAAGCCCGGCGACAAGGTGGCGATCCTGTCCGGGAACGACCCGCTGTCGTTCGGCTGCGTGTTCGGCATCAGCCGGGCAGGCGCCGTGTGGTGCCCGGTCAACCCGCGCAATGAGGCCGCCGAGAACAGGGAACTGCTCGACCTGTTCGACTGCACCTGCCTGCTGGTGCAGGAGTCTTTCGCACCGCTCGTCTCCCGGATGCTTCCCGACCTGCCCAAACTGTCCACAGTGGTCTGTCTCGACGGCTCGATGCCCGGCGCCGTCCCGTTCGCCGACTGGATCGACAGCGGCGAGCCCTGGGAGGAGACCCCGCCGGACGACCTGGTCCTGCTCGTCGGCACCGGCGGCACCACCGGCCGTCCCAAGGCGGTGATGCTCAGCGGCGCCAACGTCGAGACGATGTCGGCGCTCACGCTGATGAGCTATCCGTTCACCGGCAGGCCACGCTACCTGGCGCTCGCCCCGCTGACGCACGCGGCGGGCGTGCTCTGCTTCCCGGTCCTGACACTCGGCGGCGAGATCGTCGTCATGCCGTCACCAGACCTCGGCGAATTCCTCGCACTGGTCGAAAGCCGCCGCATCACGCACACCTTCCTGCCGCCGACCCTGATCTACCTGCTGCTCGACAATCCGGCACTGGGCGGCGCCGATCTTTCGTCGCTGCAATGCCTTTGGTACGGCGCCGCGCCGATGTCGGCCACGAAACTCGCCGAGGCGATCACCCGGATCGGCCCCGTCTTCGGGCAACTGTTCGGCCAAAGCGAAGCGCCCATGATGATCTCCACCCTCTCCCCCGCCGACCACGTCCATCCCGACGGCTCGCTCGCCCTCGAACGGTTCACCTCGGCGGGCAGGCCCACCCCGCTCACCCAGGTCGCGATCATGTCCGGGACGGGCGAGCTGCTCCCGCCCGGCGAACGCGGTGAGATCGTCGTCCGCGGATCGCTGGTGATGCTCGGCTACTACAAGAATCCGGCCGCGACAGCCGAAGCGAGCGCGCACGGCTGGCATCACACGGGCGACATCGGCTACCTCGACGACGACCACTATCTCTACATCGTCGATCGCGCCAAGGACATGATCATCACCGGCGGCTTCAACGTCTATTCGGCCGAGGTCGAGCAAGCGCTCATGGCCCACGAAGCGGTGCAGGACTGTGCCGTGATCGGTCTGCCGCACGAGAAATGGGGTGAGCAGATCACCGCCGTGGTCCAGCTCCACACCGGGAAAACGGCGGCAGCGCAAGAACTCCGTGCCACTGTCAAAGAACGGCTGGGCAGTATCAAAACCCCCAAGGAGATCCTGATCTGGCCGGATCTCCCCCGGTCCAAGATCGGCAAGGTGCTCAAGACCGAGATCCGGAAATCCTTGCTGGGCAACGACTAGCGGCGCGCAAGTTCTTCCGCGGTCGGCAGCGGCCACTCGTAGCGTTCCTTGGCGATGCGGAGGTGCACCCACGTCTCCGCGGTCACGACGTCGGGCCTGCCACTGATCGCTTCGAGCGCCCGGTCGAGGTCGCGGGCGGACTGCGCCGCGATGGTGGCGACGACGTCGAACCGGCCGATGGTCCTGGCGAGGAACTCGGTGTCGTCGCGCGCGGCGAGCGCCGCCGTCACGGAGTCCCCCGCGCCCCGCACGTTGAGGCCGATCCCGCAGACCAGACCGGCGTCCGGGCGGGCGCGGCTGAGCACCGGCGCGATCCGGATGACGTCGTGTTCCAGGAGGAAGCGCACGCGGGTGCGGGTGGCCGACGGCGAAAGCCCGACGTGCCCGGCGATGCTCGCGTAACTTTCCCTGCCGTCGGCCTGCAACCGCAGCATGATCGCGAGGTCGCGGTCGTCGAGCCGCAGCCAGGGCGGCAGCGGACGGCCGGGCATGAACAGGCCCTTGACCACGTCCACGTAGACGAGCGTGTTGACCTGTTCCACCTCCGGCAGGCCGCGGATGTCCGCCACCGTGCGGTACAGCTCCGGGGGATCGGGCAGGCGCAGCTCGGCGACGGTCTGGTACTCCCCGCTCACCGCCGAGACGAAGGCCGCGGCCGGCAGCGCCGCGATGGCGTCCGTCGTCGCCTGCGAACGGCCCGACGTGCGGATCGCGAGATGCGCGTACGCGGTCAGGCCGAGGAACTCGGGGTGGACCGCCGCGACCACGTTGAGCGAACCGTCGGCCTTCAGCTGCTCCAGCCGCGCCGACACGGCCGACCGTGACGCCCCGACGCGGTGGGCCAGATCGGCGACGCTCATCCGGCCGTCCGCGCGCAAAGCCGCGACCAACGCGTCGTCCACGGCGATTCCCCTCTGCTGAATTTCCGACGGCGTGCCGCACCATATCACCGGCCAGACTGCGCAAATAGCAGCCGAAATTGCACGTTCTGTCCATGCTCGCCGACAGATCGATCGTGAGCACCGTCCGTGCACGACGGATCTGATTGTGCTCGCGGTTTTCATCGCTTACCTTCGCCCCACTTCACCGTCGAATCCCTGGAGTCCGCGCGATGCGTCTGCTGCCCCTCGATCGTTCAGTCCTCGACGCGAGAGCGACGATCCTGCTTCCCGACGAGCTGGTGACCGTCGACGACGCCACCGAAGGCGCCGAAGCGGTGCTCGTATTCGGCGAAGAGATCGCCGCGGTCGGCTCGGTGGACGAGTGCCGCGCCCGCGCGGCGAGCCTCGGCCGTCCGGATCCGGAGGTGCGACGGCCGCCGGGCACGCTCCTGCCCGGCTTCATCGATCCGCACGCGCATCCCCTGATGTACGGGCAGATGATGACCTGGGTCGACTGCGGTCCCGAGCGCGCGTCGACCATTCCCGAGATCGTCGCGCTGCTGCGTGAGGCGGCCGAGAACACCCCGGCGGGCAGGCCCGTCCGCGGTTACGGCTACGAACACCGCAACCTGGCCGAGAAACGCCACCCCCGCAAGGAGGAGCTCGACGCGGTCGCCGGAGACCGCGAGGTCTACCTCATGAACGCGAGCGGCCACGGCGGTGTGGTCAACAGCTTCACGTTGCGGCGCAACGGTGTCACCCGCGACACTCCGGATCCCGACGGCGGGGTGTTCTTCCGGGACGAGCACGGCGAGCTCACCGGGGAGCTGTCGGACGCGGCATGCAACATCCTCACCGGCGTCACGGGGGTGAAGGTCGGGCGGCACGGGCCGAACTTCCACCTCGAGGACGAGCCGGAGGAGCACGCGCGGCAGCTGGCCGCCGCGCAGGAGAAGTTCCTCGCCGCGGGAGTGACCGCGATCGGCGACGCCCAGGTGACGCGCCGCGAGTTCGACATGTATCTGCGGCTGGACGAAGCCCGGCAGCTCAAGACGCGTGTCCACATGTACCTGCTGTCACATCTGCTCGACCAGGCGCTGGAAATGGGACTGCACGGTGCTTTCGGCACCCCTCGCCTCGCGTTCGCGGGGATCAAGTTCTACGCCGACGGCACGCTCGGCGGCTGGACCGCGTACTTCCCGGACGGCTACGTCGGCGATCCGTGCCGCACCGGGCAGCTTTACCACGACCCGAAGGACTACTCCGCGCTGATCGGCAAGGCGCACGAGGCCGGGCTCCAGACCGCGACCCACGCCCAGTCCCCCGACGCGATCGCCATGGTGCTCGACGCCATCGAGGACGCGCAGCAGCGAAACCCCCGGCCCGACGCCCGGCACCGCATCGAGCATTGCGGGTTGCCGTCCCCGGTACAGATCAAGCGGATGGCCGCGCTCGGCGTCCACCCCGTCAATCAGCCGCAGCACTACTACAACTGGGGCGAAGGCGTCACCGACGCCGTCGGCACCCCCGGCGAGCGCTTCAACCCCCTCGGCGAGTTCCAGGCGGCGGGCGTCCCGGTCACGCTGAGCTCGGACGCCCCGGTCGCGGAGCCGAACCCGCTCGAAGCCATCCAGACCGCGGTGACCAGGACGACCCGCCGCGGTCACCGGCTCGGCGGCGACGAGCTGCTGATCGACGTCCGGTCGGCCGTCGCCGCCCACACGATCGCCGGGGCCAGGGTGCTCGGCCGTGAGCGCGACCTCGGCTCGATCACCCCCGGCAAACGCGCCGATTTCGTGCTGCTCGGCGAGAATCCCCTCACCTGCGAGCCGGACCGGATCGCCGGTATCCGCGTGCTCGAAACCTGGATCGACGGCGAGGTGGCCCGATGACCGTTCAGACCGGCACCCAGTCGCTCCGCCGAGCCCGCCGGGCCGGGCTCGCGGCCTTCGTCGGCACCACGATCGAGTGGTACGACTTCTACATCTACGCCACGGCGGCGAGCCTCGTCTTCGGCACCGTGTTCTTTCCCGCGACCGGCGACCGGCTGACCGGGGTCGCGGCGGCCTTCGCGACCTACGCGGTCGGGTTCTTCGCCCGGCCACTCGGCGGCATCGTGTTCGGGCACGTCGGTGACCGGGTCGGCCGCAAGACCGCGCTCGTGGTGACCCTGACCATGATGGGCGCGGCGACCTTCCTCGTCGGCTGCCTGCCCGGATACGCGCAGATCGGCACGTGGGCGCCCATCCTGCTCGTGGTGCTCAGGTTCGTGCAGGGGCTCGCCGTCGGCGGTGAGTGGGGCGGCGCCGTGCTCATGGCCGTCGAACACGCGCCGCCGGACAAGAAGACCTTCTACGGTGCCTTCGCGCAGGCGGGGAATCCGGCGGGCGCGCTGCTGGCCACCGGTCTGTTCAGTCTCCTGAGCACCGGCGGCACCGAATGGCTCACCACGTGGGGCTGGCGGATCCCGTTCTTCGCGTCCGTGCTGCTCATCGGCGTCGGCCTCATCGTGCGCCTGAAGGTCGAGGAGTCGCCGGTCTTCGAAGAAGCCGCCGCCGAGGAAACCGGCGCGCCGATCCTGTACGCCGTCCGGACGAACTGGAAGCCGATCCTGCTGGGCATCTGCGTGCTGCCCGTAGCGGTCGGTGGCTACTACCTCGTCACCACTTTCGCGACGGCGTACGCGACCGATCCGGCCGTCGGCGTCTCCGAATCGCTGGTGCTCAACGCGCTCACCATCGCCGCGTTCGTCGAACTGGTCGTCAGCTTCGGCGCGGCCTGGCTCGGTGATCGCTTCGGCCGGGTGCGGGTGGTCGTGATCGGCCTTGTCGGCGTCGCCGTGCTCGCGGCTCCGCAGTTCCTGGTGCTCTCGACCAAGAACGCGGCGCTGATCATCGCGGCGTTCGTGGCGATGCGCCTCGCGATGACGGCGACCTACAGTCCGATCGCCGCCATCCTGTCGCAGATGTTCCGCCCGCGGGCCCGGTACACCAGCATTTCGCTGTCCTACCAGCTGGCGGGCGCGCTCTTCGGCGGCCTTTCGCCGTTGGTGTCGACGCTGCTGTTCCAGGCGACCGGCAGTATCTGGCCGGCGATCGGCCTGCTGATCGGCATGTGCGTGCTGAGCATCGCCTGCGTGCTGGCCGCGCCGCAGCACACCGACGAGGTCTAGCGGATGCGGAGACGCCGCATGAGTTTCAGCCCGGACAGCATCCCCTCGACGTACTTCTCGTAGGTCTGGCCGCCGCGGGGACCCATGACCTGTTTCTTGAGCACCGCCACGTTCTTCACGTCGGTGTACTTGAGCAGGCCCTGGTCCCCGTGGCGGGCGCCGACGCCGGAGTTCTTGACTCCGCCGGACGGGGTCCCCTTCGAGGCGTACGCGGTGGCCAGGATGTCGTTGATGTTGACGTTGCCGGACTCGATCCGCGCGGCCACGGCGCGCGCGGCGCCGACGTCGGCGCCCCAGACCGAGGCGTTCAGGCCGTACTCGGTGTCGTTCGCGAGCGCGACGGCCTCGTCGACCGTGCGGTACTTGTGCAGCGCGACAACGGGTCCGAAGGTTTCGGTGACGCCGCAGAGCATGTCCTTTGTGACGCCTTCGAGGATCGTCGGCTCGAAGAACGCCGGGCCGAGGTCGGGTCGCGGCTTCCCTCCACAAAGGACGGTCGCGCCCTTCGCGACGGCGTCGTCGACATGGGACTTGACCCGGTTCATGTGGTCGACGGAGACGAGCGAGCCCATGTCCGGCCCGAAGTCGTAGGCGGCACGGACGTCGAGCGCCTTGGTCTTGGCCACGTACGCGTTCTTGAACTCGTCGTAGCGGGATTCCGGCAGGTAGATCCGCTCGATGTGCATGCAGATCTGCCCGGTGTTGCCGAAAGCGCCGAAGATCGCGCCCTGCACGGTCTCGGCGAGGTCGGCGTCTTCGAGGACGATCATCGGGTTCTTGCCGCCGAGTTCGAGGCAGCAGCCGATGAGGTTGCGGCCCGCCCGTTCGCCGATCACCCGGCCGGTCGCCGTCGAACCGGTGAACATCACGTAGTTCGCCTGATCGATGAGGGTCGGTCCGACATCAGGGCCCTCGCCGCACACCACCTGGAACAGGCCCTTCGGCAGCCCGGCCTTCTCCAGCAGCTCGACGCCGTAGAGCGGCGAGAGGGCGGTCTTGTTGTCGGGTTTCAGCACCACCGCGTTGCCGGCCATCAACGCCGGGACCGCGTCGGAAATCCCGGTGGCGAACGGGAAGTTCCACGGCGCGATGATCCCGACCACGCCCTTGGGCTGCCGCACTTCGGTCGACGTCGTCAGGAACGGGACCGGCCCGCCGCGTTTCGTCGGCGCCAGCAGTTTGGCCGCCCGCGTCAGATAATGGCTCATCACCATCGCCGGATCGCACGTCTCCTCGATCGCCATCCGCCGGTTCTTGCCGCTCTCGGCCTGGATGAGGTCGGTGACGATCGGCGCGTTGTCGACGAAGAGCGTATGCGCCCGTTTGAACACCTCCAGCCGCTGTTTGAGCGGGGTGGCGGCCCACTTTTCCTGCGCGGCGCGCGCGGTGGTGAACGCCTGCTCGATGTCGGCGGGCGTCGATTGGGGCAGCTCGACGAGCACGTCACCGGTGTAGACCTCGGTGAGCTTCCATGTCGTGCCGGAGGAGTCCGGCACGCGGGCGGCGAGCCGCTGGAGGAACGCGTCGGTCACCGACGCCGGACGGGTGAGCGCGAGCGGTGTGACGGTCATGGCCCTCTTTTCCGTCAGTTGTCCGAATGGCTGTCGGTGAACCCGCGGCCGCGATCGACGTCGGCAGGGCGCTCGCTGGCAATGCCTGTTCCGGTGAGCGAACAAGGCGCCCTGCCACCGCGATAGCGGGGCCTTCGGCCGGGCGGGTTCACGCGTAGGTCACTTTCCCAGGCATGTCTCAGCTCCTCCGTCAGTTATCTGAGAGGACGAGCTGCGCGCCCATCTCGCCGATCATGATGGCGGGCGCGTTGGTGTTGCCGCCGGTGATCGACGGCATGATCGAGGCGTCGCAGACCCGCAGGCCGTCCACACCGCGAACCTTGAGGTCGGGACTCACGACCGCGAGTTCGTCGACGCCCATCCGGCAGGTGCCGACGCCGTGGTAGACGGACGTCGCGCGGTTCAGGATCGCGTCGCGCAGCTCCTGGCCCCGCAACGCCTTGCCCGGGTGCAGTTCTTCCTTGATCGAGCCGTTGAACGCCTTCGACGCGAAGATCTCGCGGACCATCTCCGAGCCTTCGCCGAGCACTTCGAGATCGGCCGGGTCGGACAGGTACTGGGGGTCGATGAGCGGCGCCGCCGTGGGATCGGCCGAAGCGAGGCGCAGCGTGCCGCGGCTCTTCGGGTAGATCAGCGTGGTCAGCACGGTGAGCGCGGGCCGTTTGTCGACGTCGTGCCGGATCGGCGCGTCCTGGTTGGGCGTCACGTACGCCCACGGCAGGAGGTGCAGCTGCAGGTCGGGCACCTCGGCGGCCTGGGAGGTCTTGAGGAAGGCGACCGCCTCGAAGACCGAGTTCGCCAGGAACGTCGTGCCGGGCCGCAGCAGTTCGCTGACGAGGCCACGCGCGAAGTACGGCGGCGTGCCCCGGTTCTTGCTGGACGACGCGCGGAACGTCAGCGCGTGGAACATGTGGTCGTGCAGGTTGTCGCCGACCGGCAGGTCCGCGACGACGTCGATGCCGTGTTCCTTGAGGTGTTCGGCGTGGCCGATCCCGGACAACATCAGCAGGTGCGCCGACCCGACGAAACCCGCCGAGAGGATCACCTCCTTGCCCGCGCGCAGCGTTCGCTGTCCCCCGTTCGCGTCGACGACCTCGACGCCGACGGCGCGGCCGTTCTCGATGACCACCTTCTTCGCCAGCACCCCGGATTGGACCTGCAGCGTGGCGGGCGCGAGGTGGTGGATGTAGCCGCGCGAGGCGCTGTACCGCAGGCCGTCGGCGGCGTTCTGCTGCATCCGGCTGACGCCCTCTTGGGATTCGGCGTTGTAGTCGTCGAGGATCTCGCAGCCGATCGCGTCGGCGGTCGCCTGGAGGAACTGGAGCGTGCCCTCCTGCGGGGTCTTGTTGCGGGTGACCCGGATCGGCCCGCCCGAGCCACGGAACTCGGTCTCGCCGTCCTCGAAGTCCTCCATCCGCTTGTACGCGGCGTTGACGCTGTCCGCGTCCCAGCCCTTGTTGCCCTCGGCGGCCCAGGAGTCGAAGTTGGCGCGATTGCCGCGCACGTAGACCATGCCGTTGATGGAGCTGGAGCCGCCGACCACCTTGCCGCGCGGCACCGGCATCCGCCGATCGAGAACATGTTTCTGCGGCACCGAGTAGTAGCCCCAGTCGAAGGGCTTCTTCAGCTGGGGCACCGCGTGCATCGGGCCGACCAGCCCCGGCTTCTTGACGAGCATCTTCTCGTCGCTCTTGCCCGCCTCGAGCACGATCACGCTGGCCCCGGACTCCGCCAGCCTGCCCGCGATCGCGGCACCCGAGCTGCCCGATCCGACGACCACGTAGTCGGCCTCGTCGCCGCGCGCAGCCCTGTTCGCCATGTCCGCTCCTCGGTCAGCCCACCGTGCAGAACTGTAACCTGTTCTAGTTCTGTCACCGTATAGCGAGACCGGCCGGTTCCGCAACGGGCCATCGCTCCCGGCCGGCCTTCGGGACCTCAGTGTCTGTTGGTGAACCCGCGTCCGCGATCGCGTCGACAGGGCGCGACCTGGTCATATCTCTCACGTTTGGCGACAGAGGCGCCCTGCCACCGCGATAGCGGGGCCTTCGGCCGGGGCGGGTTCACGCGTATGGCCACTTTCCGGACAAAGCTCCAGCTCCGCCAACAGGCTCTCAGCGCAGCGGCTCGAGCGCCTTCGCGAGCGGCTCCAGCACGGCGGGGGTGTGCGGCGGCGGCAGGTAGATGATCGCGAGGTCGAGGCCCACTTCACCGAGGGCTTCGGCGTCCGCGGCGACCTTGGCGTAGTCCCCGTCCGTGCCGAGGCGGACGTGCGAGGACAAGGTGATCTCCTTCGGATCCCGGCCGATGTCCGCGCAGTGCCGGTGCAGCACCTCGCGCTTGTGCGCGAACTCCTCCGGCGTGCCGCCGACGAAGTTCCAGTGCTGGGCGTACTTCGCGGCCGTGCGCAGGGTCCGCTTCTCGCCGCTGCCGCCGATGCAGATCGGCGGATGCGGCTTCTGCACACCCTTCGGTTCACAGCGGGCGTCGGTCAACTGGTAGTGCTCGCCCTGGAACGTGGTGGTCTCCTGGGTCAGCAGGCCGACGAGCACCTCACAGGCCTCCTCGAACCGGTCGCTGCGTTCCTTGATGGTGCCCAGTTCCATACCGTACGCGCCGGATTCCTCCTCGTTCCAGCCCGCGCCGACACCGATCTCCAGACGGCCACCGGAAACGATGTCCAGTGTCGCGGCCATGTTCGCGAGCAGCGCGGGGTGGCGGTAGTGGATCCCGCTGACCAGTGTGCCCAGCCGGAGCCGTTTCGTGGCCTGCGCGAGCGCGGTGAGGGTCACCCACCCTTCCAGGCACGGACCGGTCGAATCCGAGAAAATGGGATAGAAGTGATCGAAGGTCCAGCCGGATTCGAAGAGTTCGATCTCGTCGGCGGCCTGCCACACGGCGAGCATGTCGGACCAAACGGTGTCCTGCGGCGAAGTCTTGATGGCGAATCGCATGATCTTGATCGTAAACCTGGAGTTCCTCCAGTCGCGCGGAATTGATTTCAGCCGGCGATACCGCGGCGAACGTAGTCGTCGGCGTCCACTCCGGACTCGACGAGCAAAGCTCGCGTATGTTCGCCCAGCGCCGGGACGTCACCCATGCACGCCTCGAAATCGTCGAAAGTCACCGGCGGCAGCAAAGCGTCGATCCTGGCGAATTCGGTGCCGACCTTGCGCCACCGATCGCGCGCCCGCAGTTGGGGATGCTCGGCGACCTGGCCGACGTCCTTGAGCTGCGCGGCGGGAACCCCGGCCACGGCGAGCCGTTCGTCGAGTTCGCTGTTGGTCCACTCCGAAGTCCGGGCGGCGACGGCGGCGTCGCATTCGGCGCGGTTGGCCACGCGCCGCACGTTCGTGGTGAAGCGAGGGTCGTCGGCGAGTTCGGGCGCGTCGAGGACGTCGGTGACGAGGGTTCGCCAGCCGGTGTCGTTCTGGACGCCGATCAGCATCTGGCCGTCGCGGGTGGGAAAGGCGTCGTACGGCGCGATGGAGCTGTGGCTCAACCCCATCCGCTCGGGCTCGGTTCCGGCGTACATCCGGGTGTTGAGCGCGTAGCCCATCCATTCGACGGTGGCCTCCAGCATGGAGACCTCGATCGTCGCGCCCTCGCCGGTGCGCCAGCGGCGCAGCAACGCCGCCAGCACGGCCTGCGCGCAGTACATACCCGAGGCGATGTCTGCGGTCGGGATACCCGTCTTCGCCGGAGCCTCGGGGGTGCCGGTGATCGCGATGAGCCCGGCCTCGGCCTGGATCAGCATGTCGTAGGCCTTGCGCTGCTCCATCGGCCCGCCCGAGCCGAAGCCGGACAGGTTCACCACGACCAGTTCCGGGTGATCCGCACGCAGATCACCGAAACCGAGCCGCTCCGCCGCGCCGGGGGCGAGGTTCTGCACGAACACGTCGGCCTTCGCGACCAGCCGCCGGACGACGTCACGGCCTTCGGTGGTCTTGAGGTCGACGGCGAGCGACTCCTTGCCCCGGTTGAGCCAGACGAAATGCGCGCCGCTGCCGTGTACGGCGTGGTCGTAGGCGCGGGCGAAATCCCCGCCGTCGACGCGTTCGACCTTGATCACGCGCGCGCCGAGATCGGCGAGGTTGCGCGTGGCCAGCGGGGCGGCGACGGCCTGCTCGATGGCGACGACGGTGACCCCGTCGAGTGGCCGGGTCATGCTTTCTTCTTCTCGGCCCGCACCAGGCCACCGCCGATGATCAGCCGCTGGATCTCGCTCGTGCCCTCGTACAGCCGCATCAACCGGACGTCACGGTAGATGCGTTCGACCGCGACCTCGCGCAGGTAGCCACTGCCTCCGTGCACCTGCACCGCCAGATCCGCGGCCTTACCGGCCATCTCGGTGCAGAACAGCTTCGCGGCCGACGGCGCGATCCTGCGGTCCTCTCCCGTCACGTATAACCGCGCGGCCTCGCGAGCGAGCGCCCGGCCGGCGAGCACACCGGTCTGCTGATCGGCGAGCATCGCCTGCACCAGCTGGAAATCCCCGATCGGCGTACCGCCCTGGGTCGCCGTCGCGGCATACGAGACCGACTCGTCGAGCGCCCGCTGCGCCGTCCCGACCGCCAGACCCGCCATATGGATCCGGCCGCGCGCCAGCGACGTCATCGCCGCCTTGTACCCGACCTCCGCGTCCCCGCCGACAAGCGCCTCCGGCCCGACACGCACCTGCGAGAAGGTGACGTCCGCGGTCCGCGAACCCTCCTGTCCCATCTTCGCGTCCTTCGGTCCGACCGTGATACCCGGCGCGTCCGCGGGCACCAGGAACACAGCGATCTCCGTGGCCATACGGGCGAAAACGACGAAAAGGCCCGCTTCCGTGGCGTTGGTGATGAACTGCTTACCGCCGTCGATCACCCAGCCGTCACCGTCCGGCTTCGCGCTGGTCCGCAGACCGGCCGGATTCGATCCGGCACCCGGCTCGGTGAGCGCGAACGACGCGACGACTTCACCTGACGCGATCCCCGGCAACCACCGCGCCCGCTGCTCGTCCGTGCCGAACCCCACCAGCACCTGCCCGGCGATCCCGTTGTTCGTCCCGAACATCGACCGCAACGCCAAGGACGTGTAACCCAGCGTCATCGCCACTTCGACGTCCTGCACCAGATCGAGGCCCAGCCCGCCCCACTCCTGTGGGATCGCGTACCCGAACAACCCCATCTCGGCGGCCTGCTTCCGCAGATCGGCCGGAATGGCGTCCGTGTTCATGATCTCCAGCTCGCGGGGCATCACGCGGGTGCGGACGAAGTCGTCGATCTGGCCGAGAACGTCCGCGAAAACGTCGTCGGGGACGTCGGGGTTGCCGGTGTACATGCCCTCACTATCGATCACCGAACGGACTTCGGTCCACCTCCCCGAGTGGATCCGGCCGCGAGACCTACCGGAGATCTCGATCTTCGCCCTAACGTCGTTCCCATGCGTACACGTACCGCTTTCCTCGCCATGGCCAGTGCCGTCGCCCTCTGCTTCACGATTCCCGCGACCGCCTCCGCGGCCGAAGGCGAATTCACCTACCGCTACTACGACGAATACGAAGAGCTCCAGGTCGGCATCCTGGTAGATCCTCCGAGCGGCGAATGCATAGAGATTCCCGAAATAGCCGACTGGGACGTCGACGCGTTCCGTCCGCGCAACGACACCGACTCGACGGCGGTGGTCTTCCTGGACGACGACTGCAAGAGCGACTCCTACTTTTCGCTCCGCCCCCACGGTGGCCGCGGTTCGGACCGGCTTCTCCTGCGCTCGGTCCTCTTCAGTTAGGCCGAGTGGACCTCGACACTGCACCCCTCGCGGCGAAGGATGAGTCCAGGGGGTGGTCGTCATGGCCCGACGTGGTCTTGTTTTCCTGGCCCTGTTCACGATCTTTCTGGGGCAGCTGGTTCCCCGCGCTACGGCGGAAACACCCGTCACCAGGTATGAGGGTGAGCTCGAAGGCGCCCGCTATCTGGTGCTGGTGCCGGAAAACTGGAACGGCACGCTCATGCTGTGGAGTCACGGGATGTACTCCCTGGCGTTTCCGGAACCGGAGCGGATCGCGCTGACCTCGCAGCCCACAACGGAGTCCTATCTGCTGGAGCAGGGGTACGCGCTGGCCGCGTCCCAGTACCGGACCGTGCGCGGCTGGTCGATCGAAGAGGCGCTGACCGACCAGATCCGGTTGCACGACTGGTTCTCCCGCACCGTCGGCCCGCCGCGCCGGACCGTCGCGGCGGGCGAATCGATCGGGGCGATCACCGCGACCCTGCTCGCCGAGCGGAACCCGCGCCGGTTCTCCGGTTTGATGACCTTCTGCGGCAACCTCGCCGGAGGGGCCGCGCATTGGAACTCCGGCCTGGACCTCGGATACGCACTGAACACGCTGCTCGACGCGCGGCTGGAGCTGGTGCGGATCACCGATCCCGCGGCCAACGTCGGCCGGTTCACCAGCGCGGTGCAGGCCGCCACCGCGACCCCTCAAGGCCAGGCCCGGCTCGCGCTGGCGAACGCGCTGGCCGAAATCCCCGGCTGGTTCGACGCCACCCGGCCCCGGCCGACGGCTGTCGCCGATCAGGTTTTCTGGCAGGGCGTCTGGGACCGCTTCTATCGCGCCGGCGCGTTCGGTGTCGACAGGGTCGCGTTGGAACAGCGCGCGGGCGGCAACCCGAGCTGGAACGTGGGCGTCGACTACCGGCGGATCCTGGCGAAGGCAGGCGAGCGGCCACTGGTCGAACGGGCCTACGCGGAGGCGGGGCTCGATCTCGACGCCGACCTCGACAAGCTGGCGAAGGCGCCGCGAGTCGCGCCCGATCCGGCCGCGGCCGGCTATCTGGCGCGGTTCGGGCTGCCGCTGGGACGCACGCCGGTCCCGGTGCTGACCATGCACACCGCCGGGGACGGCACCGCGCCGGCGGCGCACGAACGCGCCTACGCCGAACGAGTCGGGCCAGGCGGCGATCTCCGTCAGCTCTTCGTGAACCGCGCCGGGCACTGTGTGTTCACCGCGTCCGAGGAGATCACCGCCCTGCGCACGCTGGAGCGCCGACTGGACGCCGGAAACTGGCCGTCGAGCGGGCCTGCCGCGCTGAACGCCGAAGCCGGCGGGCTCGCGCCGGAACACCAGACGATCTTCGACGCCGTCGGGGAAGCCCGGGTGACGACCACACCGGCGTTCGCACGGCACTCCCCTCCCCCGTATCCGAGGGTCCTGCCGTTCTAGGGACCGGTGAGGATCGTCAGCCCGTAGGCCGACAGGACGCGGTTCACTGGATAGAAGTACGTGGTGCCGCCACTGGAGCAGTTACCGCTGCCGCCGACCAGCACTCCCTGCGCCTGCGTGCCGCTGACGAACGGCCCGCCGTTGTCGCCAGGTTCGGCGCACACGGAGGTCCGGGTCAGACCGGTCAGCGTTCCTTCGGGGAAGGTGATCGACTGGTTCTTCGCCTGGATGATCCCGCACTGCCAGCCGGTGGTCGCACCATACCGGCACACCGACGAGCCGACCGGGGCCTCGACGGACCCGGTGATCGTCACCCGGCTGTCGGTGGGCGGGATCGAGCCCACCAGCCGCCAGTCGGTCGTGTTGGTCACGCGGATGACGATCGCGCCGGTCGGCGGGACCTGTGCGCCGACGACCACCCCGACCACCCGGCCCGCACTGCGGATGGTGTCACCGGGTTTGCCGCAGGAGGAACTCGCGATCAGGTAACCGTTCTGTCCCGAGACTGCGGCGAACCCGGCCGTGCACCGCGTCGCCGCGCTGCTCTGCAACACGCTCCCACCGCCGAGCGGGGCGGGAGCGCTCGCTTGCGCGGTCGACGGCAAGGCCAGACCGAGGGCCAGGACCAGGCAGGACAGGGATCGGGGCAGTCTCATGGGACCCTCCGATGGCCGGGGATCCCTCGATCGTAACGAGCGAGACGCCCCGGCCCATCCGCCGAACCGCGCATTCTCAGCGCCAGCCGAGCTCCGGCGCCACGTGCTTGAGGATGCTCTCCAGCACGTGCGCGTTGTACTCGACGCCGAGCTGGTTCGGGATGGTCAGCAACAAGGTGTCCGCGGCCTCGATCGCCTCGTCCTCCTTGAGCGCCCGCACCAGCTCGTCCGGCTCGGCGGCGTACGACTTCCCGAAGATCGCCCTGGTCGTCTCGTCGATCATGCCGACCTGGTCCCGCGAATTCCGATCGCGGCCGAAGTAGGCGCGATCCAGGTCGTTGGTCAACGCGAAGATGCTTCGGCTGACCGACACCCGCGGCTCGCGCTGGTGGCCGGCCTCCTTCCAGGCATCGCGGTAGGCCTCGATCTGCTTACGCTGCTGAACGTGCAGCGGCTCGCCCGTCTCGTCGTCCTTGAGCGTGGAACTTTGCAGGTTCATGCCCTGCTCCGCCGCCCACACCGCGGTCGCGTTCGAACTGGAACCCCACCAGATCCGCTCGCGCAACCCCTCCGAGTGCGGCTCCAGCCGCAGCAGCCCCGGCGGGTTGGCGAACATCGGCCGCGGATTCGGCTGCGCGAACCCCTCGCCGTCGAGCAGCTTGAGGAAGACCTCCGTGCGCTGGCGGGCCATGTCCGCGACGGTCTGCCCCTCCGCCGGCCCGTAACCGAAGTACCGCCAGCCGTCGATCACCTGTTCCGGGGATCCCCGGCTGACCCCGAGCTGGAGCCTGCCCCGCGAGATGAGGTCGGCAGCGCCCGCTTCCTCGGCCATGTACATCGGGTTCTCGTAGCGCATGTCGATCACGCCGGTACCGATCTCGATCTTCGACGTCCGCGCCCCGATCGCCGAAAGCAACGGGAACGGACTGCCCGCCTGCCGCGCGAAGTGATGCACACGGAAGTACGCGCCGTCCACGCCGAGCTCCTCGGCCGCGACGGCCAGGTCGATCGACTGATGCAGGAAGTCCGCCGCGGACCTTGTCTCGGAGTGCGCGCTCGGCGACCAGTGGCCGAAGGACAGGAAACCAATCTTCTTCACGCCCGTGTAAGCGCTCCGTGACCGGGTTTGATTCCCGCCGACCGCCACGGCCGGTCGCATACCCGGCCACAACGCAAAAGAGCGGACGGTCACTGTGACCATCCGCTCACCCCGTAGGGTACTGCGTGTGTCCGAGGGGGGACTTGAACCCCCACGTCCGTTAAGGACACTAGCACCTCAAGCTAGCGCGTCTGCCATTCCGCCACTCGGACTTGCTGATGTGAGAAGAGTATACGTCCCCTGGGAGGCCTCAATCAGGGGGGTACGTATCGTCACCGATACTCACATTGAGACAATGTCAGGTTACCGTCTGGCAGCGATCAGGCCTCCCGACGATCGACTTTCGCGCACAAGCCGCAGGTCAGAGGCCGCAAAAACAGAACGTGACGACTGCTGACTCCAGGTGTTCGTCGCCTCAGGTCACGGTCACTCGCTGCCAGGGCTGACCACACGGTCCGCATGCGCCGGCCACCGCGCGACCGACATGAGTCGCGGGTTCGGCGCCAACTACGACCAGGCGAAGCCGTACTCGTCAACAAGCCGACGCGCGAGACGATGGACGGCCGGAAATGAACCACACGACGACAAACCCTCAGCAGACACGCCGCGAACTCGTCAGCTCTGACTTGCCGCCCCATCCACAGGCCGTACCTTTCTCCCCGATAAGGCGCGTCGCCCGAAAACGCGATCCGAGTCGGCTGTCCACAATGGACTTTGCGGATTCGCGGTGGTCGTTCCCCTCTCGGGCGAGTTCTACCCGACGACGGCACGCTCACCCTCGAACAGAACGGCATCGACGTGGATGTGAAAAGCGTGCTGAGGCTGACTCGGAAGTTCCCGCCCCGCTGCCAACGGTCCTTGCAACTCGGCTTCACCATGATCATCGACCAACCCGACGACCTCGGCCGGATCCACGAGCCACTCGTGCTGACCACGAAGGACCCGGCCCAACTCGTCGGCCATCTCACCCAATTCCCGCCCAGCGGAGACCACTACCGCCTGCAGAACCCGGTCGACCTGATCCTCCCGGACGAACCGGACAGCACGATCGCGACCATCCAGCGATTCCCGGTGAAGGTCGGCGGCCTCTAGACCTCCCATCACCCGCCTGAGGCCGCGAAACTACTCCGGCTTGGTGAAGCCGCCCCGCGTCCAGCGGCGTTGGGCGGCTTCCCAGTCGACGTCTTTGAACCAGGAAAGGCGCTCAAGAGCTTCGTCCCACGAATAGGTTTTGGCCGAGCGCAAGGTTTCCGCGAACCGGCTGCTGGAGATCTCCAGGAAGTACTGGTCGCGGAAGCCGATCTTCCCGTCGCGTTCCCACGCGGCGGGGACGAGGGCGACCGTCACCCGGTCGGCGAGGGGATGGCGCATGGCCACGATGGCTTCGGTGCCGTCCTGCGGGCAGCGGAGATCCTCGGGCGGTGGTTCGGAAAGCCCTTCCTCGACCAGCCTCCACCACACATGGCTGTCCTCGCACTGCATCATCCACCACATGGCCGCCTACCTTATCTAGCGATATACGGGGTTCGAGGCAGGTCGGGATAGAAGAAGTGGAGCTTGTGGTTGGTCCCGTTCCCCCAGACGTTGACGTGCGGCCCGACCCTCCCGTCGGGACCCCCGAAGTCGTGCCCCATCCGGTCGTCGCGCCAGCCGATCTTGCCGTCGTGGCTCTGGCGTCCGATGACCCCGTTCGGGCTCATCCACTTGTCCCCGCGGAAGTCGCTCATCCGGATCGCCTGCGTGCCGTGGCCCATGTCCCCGACGTACTCCGCGGCCGCCTGGCGCGCGGCCCTCCGGCTGGGGAACATGTAGCCACCCGCGCCGGCCCCGGAGGTGTGCGGCTGACCGCCGTACCTCCCGACGGCGTTGTTGAGCCGTCCCGCCGGGCAAGTGGCGAGACCGAACGGGTCGACCAGCGCCTGCGGGTTCGGGACGTAGTTGTGCGGCTGGAAGCCTCCGCCCAGCCCCAGCGGGTCGGCGCTGCCGTAGCGCCCGGTCGAAGGGTCGTAGTGGCGGAAGAAGTTGTAGTCGAACCCGGTTTCCTGGTCGTGGTACTGGCCGGCGAACCGCAGCGGGATGGACACACCGGTGCTGCTCTGCTCGATCGTCTCACCCCACAGCGTGGCCCGCCGGTGCCACGCGATTCCGCCTTGCTCGCCGACGAGTTCGGCGGGGGTGCCCGCCAGATCGGTCACGATCCCGTAGAACTGTTCATCCACCCACTGCTGGGGAGCGGTGCGCAGGAACGAGCGCTCGTGCTGCAGCAGCGGCCGGAACGAGTCCGGCTCGTACTCCCAGGCGGTCACCCTGGTCCGGGCCGCCAGGCCACTGTGCGTCTGTTCGGTCACCACGGCGCCGTCCCAGGCGAAGTCGACCTGCTCGGCGACCGAACCGTCCGGGTTCAGCCGCAGTTTGGCCACGCGCCTGCCCATCGGGTCGTACCGGTACCGCCACTGGGTGCCGTCCGGGGTGCGCACCCCGATCAGCCGGTCCTCGGAATCCCAGGAGTACTGCCAGGTTTCGGGTTTGCGCGACAGGCGTTTCCGCTGGCGCAGCACGAGCCGCCCCTGACCGTCGTAGCCGTAGCGGACGCCGCCCGCCCGGAGCAGCAGGGTGCCGCGGTACTCCCGTTCGCCGATCTCCTCCGCGGGTGCCGCGCCAGGGGTCTGCGGCCAGACCGCGGCGGTCGTGTTGCCCGCCGCGTCGTAGAGGTAGCGCTCGGTCCAGTTCGGCCCGCTCACCTGGGTGACCCTGTCGGCCAGGTCGTGGGTGAACGCACGGGGCCCGCTGAGCCGGTCGTGCGTGGCGATCGCCTGATCACCGGCGGCGTACTGGTAGGACCGCTGCTGTAGCACGTTCCCACCGATTCCGGTGAGCACCTGGCTGCTCAGCCGATGCTGGTCGTCCCAGCCTTGGGACAGGAAGACCTGATCGCCGAAGCTGCGTCGGATCTCCTGACCGGCGGCGTCATGGCCGAACCGCACCAGCCTGCCGGCGGATCGCAGGGACATCGGGTGGCCGGCGGCGTCGAATTCCCACTCGGACACCACGCCCGACGGGGTCTGCCGCCGCACCCGGCGTCCCACCGCGTCGTAGGCCGAGTGCACGGCCCGGCCGTTGATGCTCTCGGAGACGACCTGGCCGAGCACGTCTCGCTGGATCACGACCTGGGTTTCGGCGTCGCGTGCCTCGACGAGCCTGCCCATCGGGTCGTAGCGGAAGGTCGCGCTCGTGGTGGCGTTGCCGCGTTCGATGATGTTGCCCAGCGGGTCGTAGGCGAGGCGGGTGACTTCCCCGGCGCCGTTGGTGCGTTCGACGAGCTGACCGGCCGCGTCGTGCCGGTACCGGATCGTGCGGTCGTTGAAATCCGTTTCGGCGATGGTGTTCCCGGCCGGGTCGTACTCGTAGCGCCAGACCAGCCCCTGCTCGTTCGTGACGCTCACCAGCTGTCGCTCGGTGTCGTAGCCGAAGCTCAGCCTGCTGCCGTCCGGGCCGGTCTGCACGGACGGCAGGTCGAAGTGCGTCACCTCGATCCGGGTCGTCCGCGCCTGCCTGTCGGTGTACTCGCGCAGGTTTCCCTCACCGTCGTAGGTCCAGCGCTCGCTGGTCCCGTCCACCCACTCGCGCCAGGCCGGTTTGCCGTCCGTGGTCCAGCCGAGCCGGGTCCGCTCCCCCAGCGGATCGGTGATGGAGGTGACCCTGCCGAACTGGTCACGCTCGTAGCGGACGGTCGCGCCGAGCGGGTCGGTCAGGGAGATCGGGAGCCCGGCCCCGTCGGTGCTCATCCTCCAGCTGTGGCCCAGCGCGTCGGTGACGCCGCGGAGCCTGCCCCGCTCGTCGTGGTCGAAGGTCGTGACCGCCCCGGCGGCGTCGGTGAGCCGTGCGAGGTTTCCGTGCTCGTCGTACTCGCGGCGGACCACCGCGCCGTCCGGCTGGACGACGGTGACCGGCAGCCCCAGCTCGTTGTACTCGAACCGGGTCCGCGACCCGTCGGGCCGGGTGACGGTGACGGGATTGCCCGCGGCGTCGTAGTCGAAGCGGCTGGTGCGGCCCAACTGGTCCGTGCGCCGGAGCAAGCGGTCGAAGCCGTCCCATTCGGACACGATCGTCGCGCCGAGCGGATCGACTTCCCGGACCACCTGGCCGGCTTCGTTCATCTGGAACACGCTGCGGTGGCCCAGCGAGTCGGTGAAGTACGTCGTGCGGTTCTCGGTGTCGTACTCCAGGGTGCTGGACAGGAACCCGCCGGATCCTTCGGTGCGCACGCACCGGCCCGCACCGTCGTAAACGTAGCGATACCACTTGTCGTTGCGGTCGGTCCAGCCGACGATCCTGCCTTCGGCGTCGTAGTCGAAGCGAGTGGGCAGCCCGGAGGGGTTGATCACCTCCGTGAGCCGTCCCGCCGTGTAGCCGTAGCGCATGAGCTCGGTTTCGCCGCCGTCGGCGGCGATCGCGTGCAGGGCCGTGACCAGGTTGCCCGCGGTCTCGATCCGGAGCCGGTACCCCCCGCTGTGAGTGATCTCCTGGGGCACTCCCCGCTCGTCGTAGCCGAAGTCGATCCGGTTGCCGTTCCGGTCGGCGATCGACGACACGGGCAGTACCGCCGCGCCCGGCGCGAAGGACAGGGTCAGTGCCTGGGAGTGGTCCTCGATCAGGTAACCGCCGTCTTCCCCACGGCGCAGCAAACGGGCCGGCCCCTGGTCGCTCGACACCGCGGAGCCGGGGGCCGGTACCGGATAGTGCTGAAGGGTCCCGTCCGAGGCGGCGAAGGTGACGCCTGAATCGTCCACCTCCAGCCGTTGGTCCACTGTGGACACCCAGCTCGACCCGAACCAGCGGCCGGCCCGGTGGTTCGAGAAGTGCGTGCGCTCGAAGACCAGCGGGAGCACGCCGAGGAATTCGGCATCGGTCTGGTCGAGCACCATCTGCCCGGTCGACACGTCGATCGGGTCCGTCACGCACCGCGTGTTGTCCGGCGAACGCGGGTTCGGCTTCTCGTCGCGCAATCCGCCGCCACCACGTGAACCCGACGGACCGGTACCGCCGCGGGAACCGCCGCTTCCGTGGGAGCCCCCGCCACCGCCTGGGGAGTCATGACCGCCGGACGACTGCCCACCGGACGAGCCCTGCCCGTCCTTCCCACCGCCATGGTTCCCGCCGCCGGAGGCACTGCTCGACGAAGTGCCGTCCCCGTCGTCACCGTTCTTGCCGCCTTTGCCGCCTGGCGGCCCTTTCGTGTCGATGCCCTTCGGCTTGCCCGGCGGCTTGGGCTTGCCGCCCTTGATCCCCTTGAGCGCCTTGGTGGCGTCCTCGAACAGCGTCCCGGCCTTCTTCAGCAGCGGCATCAGGGCCTTGAGGGCTTTGACCAGCTTGGTGGTGACCTGGGTGATCTTCGACGCGGTCTTGGCCACCGCGGACACGACCTGCGGCACGACCCAGGCCAACCCGATACCGAGGGTGAACACGACCTGCAACGCCCAGGAGATCAGATGGCCGATCAGGTCGGCGATGGTGTCGCGCACCAGCGATCGCACGGCCGCGACGATTTCACCGGCGGTCTTGACTCCGCTGGCGGCGCCTTCGGAGCCCTTCTGGGCGCTGGCGAGCAAGGCGGAAGTGTCGTCCGCCCGTACGCGGTAGGCGTCGGCTGCGTCGCCCTTCCACTCCTGCAGATCCTTCTTGACCAGGTCCGTCAGTTCCGCCGAGACGCTTTCCAGCTCTTTGGCGACGTTGGTCCACGTTTCGGCCTGGGCCTTGACCTCGTCGGCGTTCCCGGTGAGGGCGTCGAGGGCTTCCTTGAGCGGGCCGACGTGCTCCATCAGCCAGCCGACACCGGCGGCGAAGACCGCGCCGAACGGGTCCATCACCGCGGTCAGCACGTCCAGCGCGGTACCGACGGCGCCGATCGCGACCGCCGCCCAGTTCTTGCTCTCGATCGCTTCCTTGAGCCCCGTCGCATCCTCGAGCAACGGAACCCCGGCCACCGCCGAAGTCTCCTTCACCGGTGCGACCAACGGATTAGCCATGCAGCGAACAACCCCTCGTGAACCCGACTCGACCTGGACGCGTCCGCCGACGCTAGTGATCTTCGGGAGGGCGCACCACGGACACGCGGGCCTCTGCCCGAACGACTACCGGGATTGCCTGAAAACCCCTTGCGGGCACGATCTCCGGCATCGATCAATCCGACGGGGGCAAACCGGGTGGGGCCAGAGAGAGCCCGCCGCGCACTTCCCAGTGCGCGGCGGGGATCTCGGCGACCGGCACTCAGCAGTGCACGGTGATGGCGTCGGTGCGGTCGTTGGAGCTGACCAGGCGCAGGCTTTCCCACGGTTGGACGGTGGTCATGTTGTGCCACTGGTTGGTGCCGTGGTTCCAGTCCCAGAGGGTGATCGCGTTGCCGTGCGCCCGGACGGAGGACGTCTGGTTCTGCATCCAGCCGTCGAGGATGTGCCAGCCGCAGCCGTTGGCGTCCCAGGTCGGCCCGTCCCAGTTGGGCCAAGCGAACAGGCACGCCTCGCCGTAGTTGCAGACCTGGTTGCCGACGCCTGCGACGCCGACCTCCCCCGAAGCCGAAGCTGTGGCCGTACCGGACAACAGTGTCACGGAGACCGCGGCCGCGGCCAGCACACCGGCGAACAGTTTTCTCATGGTCATTCCTCCAGATCGTCTGGGGCGAATCCGTTCTGGGGGAACCTATGGCGACTCCGGGCCTGTGCTCTGTCGTCCGGCTTGCACCGCGCTGTCAGCGCCGACCGGCACGCATGAGTGCCCGGATCTCGTCCGCGGCGGTCTGATCTCCATCGCGCAGGCACCGATCGTGAGCTTCCTGCCATACCCGGCGTGCCTGGTCGGCGTCACCGAAGGCAAGCAGCGCGTGTCCCAGGCCCACCCGTAGCGGCACTGCCGATCTGGTTACGTAGGTTTCCTCTACGAGGTCGATGGCTTCCCGGTAGGTCGCCGCGGCGGTGCGGTGATCGCCCGAGCCCGCCTGGACGGCGGCGATGGTCTCCAGACCGGCGACGATCCTGGAAGGTTCCCTCCCCTCGCGGAAGGTGCCGAGGGCTCGCCGCGCGGGTCCGCTCGCCTCCTCGAAGCGGCCGAGTCCGACAAGCGAGTCCGCGAGATTGTTGAGGGCCATCGCGGTGGACAGATCGTCGCCGGCGGACTCGTACAGCCGCACGGCTTCGCGCAGGGGCTCGACGGCCTCGTCGAACCGGCGCATCCAGTTGAGGGCCGACCCGAGATTGAGCAGCGACGTGCCCTGCTCGGCGAGGTCGCCCAGTTCGCGAAAGATCTCCAGCGCCGCGTGACAGTAGGCGAGTTGCTTGGCGCGGCCGCCGACTCGGCCGTAGCCGGTACTCACCCCGTTGTAACACTTCGCCCGCAGAAACCGGTCCCCGACGATCGTCGCGCTGCGGATGGCGGCCTCCCCCATCGCGACCATCCGCCGCCAATGCCCGCGCAGATACTGGTACTGCCAGGACAGCTGGAACAGCACCGCGGCCTGAACGTGCAGGCCGTGTTCGTCCGCGCCGAGGACGAACCGGGCGATCGTGTCGATCTCCCGGTCGAACCAGGCGACCGCGGAGTGGTGGTCGGCGAAGTCGACCACCGGCACGCCGGGACCAGCCGGGGCGACCGGCATCCGGTGCGGAAGGCCGCTGAGGTGACCGCGTGCCCGTTCCGCGGTGAGCACATAGTGAGCCACCAGCCTTTCGAACGCCGCCGGCGTGCCGGGCGACCGCACCGCCTTGTCGCGCGCGTACTGCCGCAGCAGGTCGTGCGACTCGAACCGGTCGGGCAACCGCTGCTGGACCATGCTGACTTCCGCCAACCGCCCGAGCGCGGCACCCGCCTCCGCCGGCGGGATCGCGGCCAGCGCGGCGACCGCGTGCCTGCCGATGCCGTCACCGGGAAACAGACCCAGCACATCGAACACCGCCGCCGCCTGCTCGTCGAGCACGTCGTAGGACCAGTCGAACAACGAACGCAGATCACTGTCGCGATCGTCGTCGAGCGACAGCACCTCCAACCCCCGCTCGGCCAACTCGTCCCGCAGCGACGCCAGCGGCCACTCCGGATGCCGGGCGGCGTGGTCGGCGGCCAGCCGCAACGCCAACGGCAGCCGCGCGCACAACTCCACGATCGCCGCCGCCGCGTCCGACTCGGCCGCCACCCGGTCCCTGCCGACCTGATCGGTGAACAACTCCAGGCCCTCGGCGGACGAGAGCAAACCCAAGGTGACGTGCCGCGCTCCCTCCCGCGACGACAGACCACGAAGCTTGCGGCGGCTGGTCACCACCACCGAACCCCCGCCCGGCAGCAACGGCCGAACCTGGGCGCTGTCACGGGCGTTGTCCAGCACGACCAGCAGCCTTCGCACCGCGGATTCGGTGCGCCAGAGCGCGGCTCGTTCCTCGGCATCGGCCGGGACACGCTCCGCCGGTACCCCCACCGAACGCAGCAGCACATCCAACGCGTCCGCCGGATCGACCGGAACGCTGGGGTCGTAACCACGAAGGTTCAGATACAACTGCCCGTCCGGGAACCGCGGCACGGCCTGATGCGCCCAGTGCACGACCAGGCTCGTCTTCCCGATGCCGGCGGCCCCGTCGACCGCGGAGATCACGACCGGATGCCCGTCGGCCTCGCTCACCAACCGATCCAAACCCGCCAGCTCGGCGCCACGCCCCACGAACCCGCGCACGTCACCCGGCAACTGGCGAGGCACCCGCACCGAGGTCGCCTGCTCCCCCGCGAGCGTCTCGTCGTCGAGCAGGATGGCCTGGTGCAGATCGGCGACGGCACGTCCCACGTCGAGCCCGAGGTGCTCCCGCACCAGCTCGGTGACCTGCCGGTAGGCATCCAGCGCGTCGGCCCGCCGGCCCGCCCGGTGCAGTGCCAGCATCAGCCTGGCCCACAACGACTCGCGCAGCGGATGCCGGGCGGTGAGGTCTCGCAGGTCGGCGATCACCTCCTGCCCACGCCCGCGCTCCAGGTCGACGTCCAGCATCCGCTCGCGGGCGGCGAACCACAGCTCGGCGGCCTTCGGTCCGGCCTCCGCCCGCAGGACCGGCGACGCGACATCCTCCAACGGATCTCCACGCCACAGCCTGATGGCCGACGCCAGCAGCCCGTACTCCCGGCCGGTATCCCCCTCGCGCGCCGCGGCAGCGGCCGACTCGACCAGCTCACGCAGCTCGAGCACGTCGAGCTGCGTGGCGTCGGCACGCAGCAGATACCCGCCCTCGGTCGTCTCGATGACGTCGGTTCCGAGGCTCCGCCGCAATCTGCTCACCAGCGTCTGGAGGCCGTTGCGAACGTCCTGCGGAGATGCCTCGCCCCAAACGTGGTCGATCAGCTTCCACAGCGGGACGACTTGGTTCGCCGAGAACGCCAGCGAAGCCAGCAACACCCGCTGCCGCCCGCGCACGTCCACCGGCCCGGTAGCGGTCTCCACCTCGAACGGCCCCAGCACCCTGATCCGCGTTCCCCGAGCCGACGCCTCGCCCTGTCCCATGACCGCCCTGTCCTCCGGCCTTTCACCGATGGTGTCGCACGGCGCATCCTTCGCCGTGCCAGCCGAAGGGAATATTCGCCGTTCTTGACGACACGGAGTTCGAATCGGAGAGTCGGAAACTCCACGATGCGAGGAATCCAGCCGCGGACGCCCGGCGTTTCCCGCGTGCGTAAGGGCATCGTCAATCGCGATGATGTTCCTGCGGTGCTTCCTGCAGTGCGCGGAGGTACTCCTTGGCCTCGACGAACGAGCCCGGGGTGAGCACGGGGCTGTCGCCGGTGTAGTCCACCGTGGTAGCGCTCGACGGCGGGTGCAGACCGCCGGCGGTCACGAAGGCGCCCGCCTCCTGGACGGCGGTGTTGAACGCGCCGACCGCGGCCATCATCTCCTGCAGCTCCGCGGGGTCCATGTTCTCCATCGTCGTCTCCTCGTCCTTGGTGTGTGCCGGAAACGCTATGCACGCCTCCCTGGCGCCGCATCGGTCATCGCGACCGATATCCGATAAGTCGATGACCGGCGCAGGTCGCCAGAGGACCCGGCCAGCCCCGTCCTGGACGCCGCTTCCGACGCGTCCCACGTGACGTACAGTGGGCCGCCGTGCCCAGCAAAAGACTTTCGGTCGGCCTCTTCGTAGTCGCCGGCGCCCTCGTACTGACGGCGTGCGACGGCTCTGCCGCGCCGGACGCCGCCGGCCTCGACCCCGCGAAGTGCGCCGACCCGAATTTCGCCAGTGCTCACACGGATTTTTGCGTCGACAACGCCTCCGTGCCGGAGACGCCGGCAGCCGAAGCCGCCACCTTGTCCAACGGCTTGAAGGTCAGGATCATCTCCGCGAAGTCCGAGACCGTGGATTCGAAGGGTTACGACTCCGGCCCAACCGAGAACGTCCTGGTGACGATAGCCACCGAGATCACGAATACCGGCAACGCGACGTTCGTCTTCCCAACGGCGAAGAGCAATGTCCGCGCAGAGTTGCTCTACGGCCGCAATCACGCCAAGGCGACGTACTCGGCCATTCGGAAGGGCGGCTCCATCGACCTACCGGAGCAGCTCGTCGCGGGCAGATCGGTGACGATGACGTCGACCTTCACGATGCGCGCCGGAGGCGCGGACAACGTCGTCTTCCGGTTCAACCCGGACACCACCACCACGGACGACATCACCTTCACGAACGTCCAGACTTCGTACAGGTAGCCCTCGCGCGCCTTCCAGCCCCGTCACAGGTCACGATCGGCGAAGTCGACCACTGGAATCCATGGCACAGAAGTACTTCCCCGTGATTCGGGGGTGCGAGACCCTCGATGGGCGACCACCTCTACGCCTTCTGCCTGCTTTGCCGGCGGATGTGTCGCCGACCAGGACCGAACTAGTGAACAGGAGCGGTATGACCGACGATGTGGCCGGCCAAGTGATCAAGGCTGAGCAGGATCGGATCCAATCCCTTCTCGACGTGGACCGCGGCACCTATGACCGCTTGCACGCCGCGGAATACCGGTTGTGCAACCCGACCGGCACCGTGTGGACGAAGGCGGAATACCTGGATCTCCTCACCACCGGGCGCGTCGTCTACCGGGAATTGGGCCTGATCGGTGACGTGAACGCCATCGTCGGCACCGACGTCGTCGTCCTCCGCTACCGGTGCGCCATCGAACTCACCGTCGACGGCGCGGACATCCCGCGGCACGAGGCCTGGCACACCGACGTCTACACCAGTGCCGGCGGCACGTGGCGTTGTGTCTGGTCGCAAGCCACCGGCATCACGGACCTTCCGTCGTGACATGCCGATGCGCTGGTCCGGCCGCATGCCCGGAGGTCCTCCTAGCGGCATGAGAATGACCGACTCGAACCGCCGCGCCGATGGCCGGGCGGCCCTGTCATCGGGTCGCCCGGCCATCGGTCAGCGTTCGAGCATGCCGTCGTCCGACCACTCGGTTGCGTGCTCCTGGACGAATTCGGCGAAGGTGCGGGGCGGCCGGCCGGTCAGGTCCAGCACCGCGGTGCTGACCCGATCTTCCCGGCCTGCTCTGATGCCGTCTTCCACCGCGGCGATGGCGGCGGCGAACTCAGCGGGTAGGCCTGCCGCCCGGTAGTGGGCTGCCTGCTCATCGACCCCTATCGACACCACACGGACCGGCCGTCCGGTGCGCGCCGTGATGATCGCCGCCGCGTCCCGGTAGCTCAACGTCTTCGGCCCAGTGAGCAGGTGGTCGCTGAGCCCGACGTCGGGTTCGGTCAGGAGGGCGGCGGCCGCGGCCGCGATGTCCCGCGCGTCGATCCAGCCCACCCGGCCGTCGTCGGCGGCGGTGCGGATCTCGCCGTGCCGCCGGATCCGCTCGCCGATCGGGTGCGGGCTCAGGAAGTTCTGCATGAACCCGGACGCGCGCAGCACTACCCACCCGGGCCGCGCCCGCACCTGCGCGGCCAGCTCCAGCGCACCAGGAGCGTTCGGCAGCTCGATAGCGGAGCCGAGGAGCACTACCCGGCGCACGCCGAGGCGTCGCGCCTCGGCCAGGAACGGCCGAACCGGCGGCAACGGGTCCACGGTGTTCGTCGGGGGCACCAGGAAGACCCGGTCCACCCCGCGCAGCGCGGTCGGATGGGTGGCCGGGTCATCCCAGTCGAACCGGATCGCGTCCGGGTCACCGGCGGACGGGTCGCGGCTGGCGACCCGGACCGGCATACCGTTGCCGCGCAGCAGCTCCACCAGCGCGGTCCCGGTCTTCCCGGTGCCGCCGGTCACCAGCACGCCGGTCATCGGGCGGCCCCTGAGCGCAGTGAGTCGAGCAGCTCGGGCAGCGACCCGGCCGCCATCGCGTTGGCCAGCGGGTTCCAGTAGTCCCGGAAATGGGTGATCAAACCGCCCTGGACGGTGATCACCACGATGTAATCCATCCGATAGGGCTCTCCGGTGCGCACAGACTGTCCGTTCGCGTGGTACTCCACGACAATGGTGTCCGGCCGGTGCGTGTGGTGCACCGTGATCGGCGGAACCTCTCGTAGGTCATATACCTCTGGGAAACCGGCCAGGTAGTCGCGGATCTCTTTCCGTCCGGTCAGCCGGCGCGGCGAGGTCCCGGCGGCGAACGGGAATTCGGCGGTGCCGTCTTCCGCCCACAAGCCGGCGACGGCGTCGGTGTCCTCGGCCAGCATCAGTTCCAGCAGTCGGCGCATCGTTTCCTCGGGAGTGCGCGGCATGGTGTCCTCCACTGTTCAACGGGGTGTGACCGGTTCAGACTGGCCGCGGGCCCGCCGCCGGAGAACAGACCGCTGAGCCCCGGACCGCCAGTCCGTGGCCAAGCCGCGCACCCCATGCCACGATGGGCGGGATGAGCAGAGCCGAACTGGCCGACTTCCTGCGCCGCCGGCGGGAAGCACTGCGCCCGGACCAGGTGCCTGCCACGGCGACCCACCCGCCGGGCCGACGCGCCCGGCGCACTCCCGGGCTGCGCCGCGAAGAGGTGGCCGCACTGGCCGGGATGTCGGTCAGCTACTACGAACGGCTGGAGCAGGCCCGCGCACCGCGCCCGTCCCCGGAGGTGCTGGCAGTACTGGGGACCGCGCTGCGGCTCACCGCCGCGGAGCGCGAGCACCTGGCACGGCTGGCCGGGCAGGTCCCGCCCGGCACGGACGCCGATCGGAGGCCGGTGCCCGCCGAGGCCCACCAGCTGCCGGATCGGCTCGGGCCCATACCCGCCTACCTGGTCGACGAGCGGCAGGACATCGTGGCCTGGAACAGCGCGGCAGCCGCGTTGATCACCGATTTCGGACTACTGCCCGCCGAAGAGCGCAACACCGTGCGGCTGACCATCCGGCTCGGCGGCACCCTCTGCTGGGCGCCGGCAGGCGAGGAGGGCGAGTTCGCCCGGCAGTTCGCCGCCCAGCTGCGCGCGGCCAGCGTCCGCTACCCGACCGACCGCGTCCTCGGCGAGCTGGTCAACGAGCTCGCCGCGCACAGCCCGGAATTCGCCGCCGGCTGGCGCGACCACGACGTACGGCCCATACCGGCGCTACGCAAGCGCCTGCGCCACCCCGAGCTGGGCGACCTGGACGTGATCTGCCAAACCCTGCTGCTGCCCGGCACCGACCTGCAGCTGACGATGTACACCGCGGAACCGGGCAGTCAGAGCGCCGACGCGCTCGCCCGGTTGGCGTGAACCATCAGCGCGACCACGATCGCGAAAGCGGTACCCGCGACCCGCGGGCCGGAGTGATCACCGCGAGCGCGACCGCCAGGACCAGGTCCGCCTTGTGCGTGATCGAGACCTGCACCTCAACGATCCCGAGCGCGGCGGCGCCCGCGGCCGCCGCGCCGGTGAGCACCACCAGGGCCGCTCCGGAATCGGCTCGTTCGACGGCGATCTGGCGCGGCGCGACGCCGTCGGCGAACCCGGTGCCGATCGCCTTCGCGACGGCTTCCTTCGCGGCGAACCGGCCCGCCAGGAACTCCCGGCATCGATCGGGGCCGAGCCCCGCCGCGGTGGCGAGTTCGGAGTCGGCGTAAACGTAGGCACGGAACCACGGCCGTGCCAGCAGCCGGTCCAGTTCGCCGAGGTGCAGCAGGTCGGCCCCGATCCGCATCGGGCTACCCGGCCGGGAAGGTGAAGACCGCGGCGTGACTGCGACCGCTCACCGGATCGGTGTCGCAGAGCACGACCTTCCGGTACGTCTCCTGCCACGCCGGCCAGTTTCCCGCCAGGGCGAGCCACACACTGGTGCAGTACGAGCCCGGCGCGACCCGCTCGACGTCACCGGCCTCGACGGCTTCCGTCACCCACGGGCCGAGGACCACGAGCGTGCCGGACTCCCGATGAGGTTCGAGCAGCTCGCCCACCGTCCCGCCGGACGACACCGACGCCAGCCGTGGCCCCGGCCCGGTGCCGAGGACCAGCGCGGCACCCGAGTCGACCAGCCCGCCGTCGTCGACCAGCGGATGCGGGGTCGGGAGCGTCGTCTGCTCCAGTACCGCGATGACCGCCTCGTCGCACCGCCCCGACCGCTGATACGCCGCCACAATGCGCAAGGCCGTGAACGGCGCGGCCAAACCCTGCTGTGCCACGGAGAACGTCGTCGCCGTGACGTCGAGCCGGTCGGCGAGGTACGGCGCCACGGCGGTGAACGGGAGGACGTCGGGCAGGGCGTGGGTCACGATGATCAGCTGCGGGCGGCTCGCCCGCACGCCCTCGGCTTCCAGTAACCGGTCGGTCAGCGCCTTGTGCGAGACGTGCGCGCCGCGTTGCCAGCGTTCTTCGTCCACTTTGGACCCGAACGGTTCGACGAGATCCGCGAGGAACCGCGAGACCGCAGCGTCCTCCCGGTAGCCGGGCCCCGGCGGTGAGATCACCGCGCTCGTGCCGCGCAGGCTCGGTTCGCCGCTCATGACACTCCTTCCCCGATGGCCTGCCTGGATTCGACGTAGTCGGCGAACGAACGGACGGTGCGGAGGTGATCGATGTCGAGGTCGTCCGGATCCACCGTGATGCCGACGGCCATCTCCACCAGCATCAGCAGTTCCAGTACCTTCGACGAGTCCAGCCGCAGGTCGTCGAACAGCCGGGTGTCCTCGGTCAGCCCCGTGATCTCCCGCTCCAGGACGTCCCCGAGCGCGTCCCCGATCGCCGACACCACCTCGTCGCGGGCCGTCACGTCCCGCTCCCCCGCGTCCGATGGGTGATCACCATGGCACCGAACGTCGCGCCGAGACCGACCGTGACGAGCACGTAGCGGGCGCCGTCGACGAGCCTGCCGTTCTCCCGCAAGGTCGTGTAGTTCAGAAACACGTCCGACGAGAAGCAATGGCTGAGCTTGGGAATGTTCTCCAGGAAAAACTTCTCCGACGGCGCGTCCAGCGCCTTCATCGTCTGCCGCCAGGCGAGGGCGTTGACGTTGTGCGGGATCACCAGATCGATGTCGTCGAACCCGTAGCCTGCCTCGGCCACCGCCTCCAGGATCACCTCGGCCAGCCGCGGCCCGTAGAGCTGGCCGAATTCGGTGTTCTGCTCCGGGGTCAGCGCCAGCCATTCCGCGTACTGCCCCAGCGTCTTCGTGACGAAGGAATGCACGACGTCGCCGTCACCGTCCACCGTCAGCAGGCACGCCGAGGCCGCGTCCGCCATGATCGCGGTGTTGGGGATCAGCTGCACGATCGGTGAGAACGCCCGCTCGCCGGTCACCATCAGCGCGTGACCGCCGGTCTCGCCCTCGGCCCGCAGCAGCTCGGCCGCGACGTCGATGGCGCCCAGACTGCTCACACACGCCTGGTGGGACAACGCGAACGCCTCGACGTCCACCAGCCCCAGCCGCCGCGCGAGCTCCTGGGGGACGTCGACGTCGGCCGGCGCGAGCGCCTGGGTCGTATGCGCGAACACCAGCCTGTCGATCCTCCGGCCGGCGGGCAGCGCCGCCAGCGCCCGCTTGGCGGCGGGCAACAGCAGGTCGAACAGGTCCATCCCGGGATCGAACCGGAGGGTGTCGAGACCGTAGAACTTCCGGAACACGCCGAGTTCCGCCCGGCGCAGCCCGAGATGCTCGCCGAGCTCCTCGATGCGGACGCTGCGCTCGGGCACGAACGATTCGACGCGTTCCAGTGTGGTCGCGCCCATCAGCCCTCCAGGTATTCTGCCCGCAACAGCCAGAGCCGGTTGGCGCCGCGGCGTTCCGGCGGCTGTACCTCGTACGGCCAGCGGCCCTCACCCGCGCCGGGCTGGCCGGGTTCCTTGATCTCGTCGACCTTCCAGCCGTGGGCCAGCAGGAACTCCTCCGGCTCGTCGGTGCCGAAGATCCACGGTGTCCCGTCGTCGGCCAGCCGGTCGAGGAACGGCTTCGAGAACGGGCTGCGCAGCAGGGCACGGCCGAGGATGTCCAGCGCCAGCCTGCTTCCCGGGGCCGACACCGAACCCAGCGTCTTCAGCAGACCGCCCGCCTGCTCCTCGGTCAGGAAGAAGGTCAGCGCCTCGGCCACCCACAACGTCGGGCGGGCCGGGTCGAAGCCCGCCTTCTCCAGTTCCGGCAGCCATTCACGGGTCAGGTCGGCGGGTACGACCCGGCGATCGACCCGCGGCTCGGCGCCCAGTTCGGTCAGCCGCCGCTGCTTCTCCACCAGCAGCGGCTCGTGGTCCACCTCGAAGACGACGGAGTCCTCGGGCCAGTCGAGCCGGAACGCCCTGGTGTCCATCCCCGCCGCGATCAGCACGACCTGGCGGATGCCGGGATCCGACCGCAGCTCGCCGATCGCGTCGTCGAGGAACCTGGTCCGGATGCTGATGAACGGCAGCAGCCCGCCACCGGCGTAGCGCTCGATCAGGCGGAACCCGTCCGGCGCCGCGAGTGCGCTCGCCAGCGGGTCGGTGAACAGCGCGTCCTCGCGCTCGGACTCGAGCGAGCGAGCCGCCGCCATCCACTGCGCGGTATAGGAAACGGCGTGCATCAGCTGACTCCCACTCCGGCAAAGAACGCCTTCTCGATGGCCGACAGGGTTTTGAAGTCCGCGATGTCGATGTTGTCGAAGTCGATCTCGACGCCGCTCGCGTCCTCGATCACGTAGACCAGTTCGACGAACGACAGCGAGTCGACCAGGCGGCTTTCGATCAGGTCCTCTTCGAACGCCAGCTCGGTGCGTTCCGGGTGCTTGCCGAGGATCCAGTCACTGACCTTTTCGATACCGGGCGTGGGCATGTCTTCTCCTTCGAGGTTGTTTCCTTCTCAGTCGGCGGCGGACACCGCGACCGCGATGGCGTACGCGTCGTCGTGGGTGATGCTGATTTCGATCTCGCCGAGCCCGGCTTCCCTGGCCAGCCGCGCGGCGCGGCCAGTGAGCCGGACCACCGGCCAGCCGCCGTCGCTTTTGAGTACTTCGGTCGAGAGCCAGGGAACGGGCTGCCCGCCGACGTGGAAGAGTTTGAACACCGCTTCCTTGGCGGCGAGACGTCCCGCGATACCAGCGAGGTCCGGACCGTCCGGAGTGGACGAACTCAGCAGTTCGGCGGAGGAGAGCATGCGCCGCAGCGCGGGTTCCGCGTCCTGGCCGACGAGCTCGCGCACCCGGCTGAGCGGGACGACGTCGATGCCGATCCGTCTCGCGGGCATGGTCACCCGGCCCGGCCTGCCGCCGCTCGGACGGCCGCCAGCGCCGCCGGGAGATCGCCGTGGTGGACCTCGGTCAGCACGGCGAGCCAGCGCTCCAGGCCGAACGCCACACAACTGGTGTAGGCGAACTCCTTGCCGTCACCGAAGCGGATGTCGCACCGTTCGCCGAAGAAGTTCCGATGGGTGTTGACCGAGGCGATCGCGAGGGTGCCGTGCTGGAACTCGTATTTGACCGGGCTCAGCTTCTGCAGGAGAGCGCGGGCGCCGTCGTTCCGGAAGAACGGATCGATCGCGGCCTCCTTCTCCAAGCCGAGGCCGAGTTCGCGGGAGAACGCCAGGATCCGTTCGGTGAAGCGGGAAACGACTTCCTGCGTGTGCTCGAACGAGCCGAGCGCGACGATCTCACGCATCTGGAAGCTGGCCAGCCGCCGCAATCCGCTGTAGTGGTCCTCGCTGCGGAAACAGCGGTTGACGAGCGTCACGATCTCCGTCTCGGACACCTTCGTGCCCTCGTAGAAAAGGTAAGCCCCGTAACAGGTCGCGTGCGGCAGACCGTAACGGCCGTCCTGCAGATCACCGCCGGCGAACCGTCCGTCGACCGGCTTTCCCTCCCGGTCGGCCAGATCCAGCGGACCGGCCACGAACGCGAGATGCGGGAAGTTCGCGTAGACGTCGAACTTCTCCAGGTCGGTGACCGGGTACAGCGGCGGCGGGCTGATCTCCCGCGCCCCGGCGGCGCCTGCCCAGCCGAGGAAGGTCCGGTCGAGTTCCTGGACGAGGGCGGTCTCGTCGGGACCGAGGATCGCCAGCGCCTCGGCACCGTCCACTCCGGTGGTGCGGGTCATCGCAGGATCCCCGTTCGCTCCAGGTACTTCAACGTCTTGCGGAACACCTGTTGCTCGGCGGCGGGCCGGGTGGGCGCGTCGAGCAGCGCACGCCGGACTTCCAGCGGGTTCTCGATACCGGCGTCGCGATAGACCTGCGGGTTGTACAGCGACTCGAAACTGAAGGTGAGGTACCGTCGGAGATAGGCCGAGACCTCGACGAGTTCCTCTTCGGTCGCCGTCTTCTTGAGGTCGCCGTAGAGATGCTCCACCAGCTCCCGGCCGAACGCGATATGCCGCGATTCGTCCTGATGGTGGATGCGGTTGATCGCGCGGATCGTCTCGTGCAGGCGTTCGTCCCGCGCCATCAGCGAGTTGTAGTGGTCCACCAGTTCCTCGAAGATCAGGATCCTCGCGAACACCAGCAGACTCTCCACTTTGGACGAAGACGCCGGCGGGATCGCGGCGCCCGCACCCGGTGCGCGATAGATCTTCTTGCCGTAGCGCAGGCAGAATTCGGCGAAGAACCACATATGCTCGTTCTCCTCACCGATGAAGTGGTGGAAGAACTCCGACGGCGTCTCGAAACCCGCCGTGTGGATCCGCGCGACGACCTCGATGAGCAGCTCGCGGATCCCGTGCACGTTGAGGCTGTAGAAGTTGATGCTTTCGAACCGTGACAAGGCGAAGAGCTGGTCTTCGCTCAGTGTCCCGGCGAACTCGGTGCCGTGAGTGGTGGTGAGCTCGGGGCTCATCCACCACATCCGTTCGGGCAGGCTGTCCGGCCACTCGAACATCTGATAGGGGTTGTAGTAGTCGTCGATCGACTTCGACGAAAGGCGATCGAGCAGGCCGCGAAACCGTTCGTCCGCGTCGATGATGTCGCTGATGTCACTGGCCACGAAGGTTTCCTCCGTTCTTCCGGGCTCGATTCGACGCTACGGCAAGGAATCCGCGCGATTCAACGTCCACAAGCGGTCTGGCCGACACCGGCCAGCACCCTGGTTTCCCGGTGCGGTGGCGGCATAGGGTGGTCGCATGGCGAGGACATTCGAGTTATTGAGGGGCAGGGCAAACGTGGCGTAGGGGTCACCGCGCTCTGCCGGTCCGTGAACGCCTGTCGAGCGTGTCGCGAAAGCCACTTTCAGGACATCAGGCGTCGCGAAAGTGGCTTTCGCGACACGGACGCCGGCGGCGAGGTCGTCGGCGCGGATGAGTGGCCGGGGCGGACGGGCCCCTCACCCCCAAACAAACACCACCCCGCGCCGACGGGCCCCCCACCCCCCGCCCCCCACCCCC